>NZ_JBHWZP010000209.1:0-16653 GCF_042728395.1 Streptomyces sp. NPDC060205 | reverse complement strand
GCGGTCGCCCGCCCGGTCGATCACCCAGGCCGTCGCCGGTACCACGGTGAACGCGGTGCACCAGCCGCCGAGGACGTCGGTCGGATAGTGGGCCCCCAGGGCGACCTGCGCCCACCCCATGGCGGCGCCCGCGACCAGCCCCGCGGCGAGCACGAGCAGCGCGCCCGCCGCCCTGCCGAAGCCGGACCGGCCGACCACGAGCAGCGCCACGATGACCGCGAGCGCGGTGAGGAAGGCGGTGTGCCCGCTCGGATAGGACAGGTTGTCAGGGCCGTGGATGGTGCGCCCCACCAGGGACTTCAGGAGTGTCGCCACCACGACGGTGACGCCGACCCCGGCCACGACGAACACGGCGGCGCGAGTGCGCCGACGCAGCAGACAGCCCGCGACGGCGACCAGGATCAGCGCAGCCGCTCCGACTGGCTCACCGAGAAAGTCGACGGCGAGCGCGACACCCCGCCACGGCGCCCGCACGCTGTCGTCCGTCGGCTCCACGAACCACCGGTCCACGGCGCCGGGTTCACCGTGCCCGGCATACATGAAGCCGAGCACGGCGACGACGACGCCGGCGAGCCCCGCGACCGACGCGAGCAGGGCGCGCAGGGGCGCGGGCAGCACGGCGGGCGCCGGGCGATTACCGGTCTTCAAGGCCACCTTTGCCACCCTAGCCAACGAGCGGTCGCACCAAACCGCGGTTGGGGTCCCGGGTACACCGGGCTCCGCACGCCGGGCCACTCGGTTCCGTTGAGCGAAAGGGATATTCACCTCTTGTGAACTGATTGCGTGGATCACATACTGACGTTGATCAACTGTCGCTTGCACGGAGTTGCGCCATGCCCCGATACCGCCGTGCCGTCGGCACCGCCCTGCTCGTCGCCGCGACGCTGGCCGTCGGAGGCTGCGGAAGCGGGACACCGTCGGCGACGCGTACGTCCCCCGTCGCGGCGGACGAGACGGAATCGGAGTCGGAGCCGACACCACCGGCCGACGACTCGGACGCGGTGGCGGCCGACGACACCTCCATGGAAGAGGCTCTGACGGCCGCGGGCGTCGACGACGCCCTGGTCAACAAGCTCGGCGAGGTCGGCGATGCCAACAACTACGGCCTAGGGGTGGGCGTGGAGACCGGCCTGGAGGATCGCCGCGGACTGGCCGTCGTCCAGATCGACGCCTGCCGCAACGTGGACGTCGGTTACCGGACCTGGAGAGGCATCCGTTACGCGGACGAGGCGAACGGCGCGACCGAGGAACAGGCCGCCGCGATGGCCGACTTCCTGCGGACTGAGTTCTGCCCGAACGTCAAAGCGTTGAAGGAGGCTCCGCTTCCCGAGCAGACCCTCGACGCGGCGTCGAAGGACGACCTCGGCGGCAGGGGCCTCGCCTCACCGCTGACCTGGTGGGACGCGCGCTATCCGCGCGTCTCGTGGTCCAAGGCGTGCGCGGCGCAGACGGGAATGCCCGTCGGTGACCCCGTGACCTACCGGCTGGCGAAGGACGAAGTCGTCTGCGCGACCGTCCCGTCGGCTGCGTCCCTGAAGGATTACCTCATCAGCCTGGACATCGTCTTCTCGTCCCCGGTCGACGAGGACAGGGCACGCAGGGCGACACTCGCCCTGCTCCCGTCCGACGCGTCACCGACGGAACCGACGGAGGGCACCAACCCCGACTGGTCGTACCTCGGCGGCGGCTGTCTGAACACCAACTACCGCACATCGACGATGAAGGCCCTGACGGACAGACTGGACAAGGACGCGGAGCCCTGGGCATCCGCCCTCTACTACACCGACGGCGCGACGGAGGACGGAGCGGTGGGCGACTACACGGGCAAGGTCAAGCAGATCGCCCTGTCCACGGGCGCCAACGAGCCGGGCGGGACGGGCGAGTTGACCTGCTGATCCGCAGCCAAGGGATCCCGGCGAGTCCTACGCCGACGCGGGCAGCGCGGGGAACACCACCACCGAGCCGTCCCTGTCGCGGGCGATCTCGATCGCCACGTCCGTCATGCGGCTGTCGGCCGAGACGCCGTCACCGAGCCTGCGAATCCGGTGTGCCGCGCGCATCAGGCGATCGACTTCACCGGTCGTGAAGACGGGCCGCAAACCGTTCGGCCGGGCCAGCTCCAGCGCCGACAGCTGTACCAGCACGCCGCCGATGCCCGACTCCAGTTCGTCGAGGCGCTGCTGGTCAGCCTTGAGCGCGCGGGCGAAATTCTCGAACAGGCTGTCGGGTTCGCCCTGAGCGTGTTCGACGGCTTGCAGGACGATGACCCGCCGCTTCAGGGCGATCGCCAGGGCGGCGAGTGCGAGGTGGGCGCGGAAGGTGCCGCCCTCGTCGTCGACTCCGGGGAACGACTTGGTCAGCGTGTCGATCTCGACGGCCTTGCCGTCGGGCAGCTTGTCGAGTGCGCTTTGCCACCGGGCAAGACGGCGATCGGCGGCGCCCAGCGCCGTGTTGATGGCATGCACGGCCGAGTCCAGTCCCAGCGAGGCACCGAGCTTGCCCTGGTCGAGCAGGATGGCTGTTGCCTTGTCGATGGCATCGCGACAGCCGTCGAGTTCGCTGTGCTCGTCGTCGAGCTTCTGTTCGTGCAGCTGCTCCAGCAGTTCCGTGATGTGTTCGATGGCCTGCCGGCGCTTGGAGTCGGCGTTCGCGCTGACTCCCACGGCTATGGCCATGAGCACGAGAGGCGCGGCCACGGTGAGCACCGCGCTGCCGGTGAGCGCGGCACCGGCCGTGGCACCGGCTCCGCCGACCGCGCCCGCTGCCGCCGCCTGCCCGACCGGCACGAACTTCGCGCCGGCGACGATACGGCCGGCCGAGTTCACGAGTGGGCCGTGGATGCCACCGGCCACGCCCTTCCCGGCCATCGGGCGAACGATGCCCTGGCCGAACTGGGCGGCAACCTTCGCCGGCACCACCATGCGGTACAGGCCTTCGCCGGCAGCGGTCGCCTTGGCCGCCACGGAGGAATTTCGCGCCGACTGCGTGATGAGCTGCGACAGATGCTGTGCCAAGGGACTCACGGCGTCCAACGGGATACCGCGGCTGCGGTCGAGCGCGTCGGGCACCGGATGCAGCTCAAGTGTGGCGATCGGCTGGTCGGCCAGACCGGCCAGCACACCGCGCAGCTCGACCAGGCGCTCAGCCGTCATCGGCTCGTCGCCGCCGATTGCAGGCACCCGTACGTCGCCGGTAGCCAGTGTCCACACCGGAACGGTTGCCTTGCGATAGTCGATCATCGTCTCCCCGTCTCCCCTTGCTCAGCAGCAACAGAGTACGGCCGATGTCCGACAAGTTGACGTGCCGTGGGTCCTGCCCTGCTTGCCCTGTTGCGGATTGTCCGTCGAGCGCGGGCAGGAAATGCCTTCGATTCCGCGGCCCGGTGACGCATACCCTGACCCCATGTCCCACGCGAAGACCTCGTACGTCTGCCTGCCCTGCAGGGCCGCGTACAAGCAGCCCTACGACGGGGACCGGCAGCGGATCTGCCCCCGCTGTGCGCGGTCGCTGATCCATGTGGGTTCCGCCTTCGCCGCGCCTCGGCGTCGGGACATCGCGGCCTGGCGGACGCTGTCCGTGTTGCTGCACGCCGGTGTTCGTTTTCACAGGAGCTGCTGTGGCGGACCCGGGTACCGGCCCCGGACCCTGCGCGAGGTCCGTGAGCGGATGACGTACGCCCGGCGCAGTGGTGAGCCGTTCGCGAGGGCGCTCGTGCGGTACGAGGTGCCGTCCGCCCCGTCCGCCCCGTCCGCCCCGTCGCGCGGCTGAGCGAACGCGCGTCATACGCCGTACCGCGCCGCAGTCGTCGATGACACCGGCGACATCACCGATGGCGTGGAGCCGCAGCGGCCCTATGGTGATGCTGCTTCAGGCGGCTCGGGCCCCCACGGCCCGGTCGCAGGTCGTCCTTCGGATTCATTTCGCACGCAGCACCGTGCACCGCCCCAACGCGCCATCCGAGACAACCTCATTGCTTCCGTGACGTGACGCCACGTCCTGCGGCCCGCGTCTCCCGACGCGCGTCGCACACGGCCGGGCAAGCCGGGGCTCGACCAGCCACGAGCACGCCCGACCAGCCATGAGCAGGGCACGCACCACCGGAGTCACCGCTCCCGTGTCACCCACGGAACCTGGTGAAAGGACCGATCGTGCAAGCATCCCCCACACCCAGATCCACCTCCACGTCCACACCCACTTCCTCCGCGCGGGCGGAACGTGCGCCGCGCCCGCGCCGACCGCGTGGCCGACTCGCCGCGCTGTCGGCCACGGCCGCACTGCTCGCCGGTCTGACCAGCTCCCTCACCGGTGTCGCCGACGCCGCGGACAACCCCTACGAACGCGGCCCGGCGCCGACCAACGCCAGCATCGAGGCCGCCCGCGGCTCGTACGCCGTCTCGCAGACGACCGTTTCCCGGTCCAGCGTGAGCGGTTTCGGCGGCGGGACCGTCTACTACCCGACCAGCACCAGCGACGGCACGTTCGGAGCGGTGGCCATCTCGCCAGGATTCACCGCTTCGCAGTCGGCGGTGTCATGGCTCGGCCCCAGGCTGGCCTCCCAGGGCTTCGTCGTTATCACCATCGACACCCTCAGCACCCTCGACCAGCCGGCCGCCCGCGGTGACCAACTGCTCGCAGCGCTCGACTACTTGACGCAGAGCAGCAGCGTCCGTACCCGGATCGACAGCACCCGGCTCGGCGTCATGGGGCACTCCATGGGCGGCGGCGGCTCGCTGGAAGCGTCCAAGGACCGGCCGTCGTTGCAGGCCGCGGTCCCGCTCACGCCGTGGAACACCGACAAGACCTGGCCGGAGGTCCAGACGCCCACCCTGATCGTCGGAGCGGACGGTGACACGGTCGCGCCGGTCTCCTCGCACGCCGAGCCGTTCTACACCAGCCTGCCGTCCGCGCTGAACCGCGCGTACCTGGAGCTGAACAACGCCACGCACTCCGCCCCCACGTCGTCCAACACGACGGTCGCGAAGTACAGCATTTCCTGGCTGAAGCGGTTCATCGACAACGACACCCGCTACGAACAGTTCCTGTGCCCGCTGCCCGCGGCGAGTACGACCATCGAGGAATACCGAGGCAACTGCCCCCACACCGGCTGAGCCGCCCTCGCAACCGACGCCGACCTGGCCGCCGTCCTGTCCCGCAGGCCGGCGGCCGGACGTCAGTTCTCCAGTCGCACCGGCATCAGGAGAGAGAACGCGTCCTCGTCGTCGGGCCGACGGATCGCGAGCGGAGCCGTCGGCGCACCCAGCTCCAGGACCAGCTCGTCCCGGGCTCCGGCGGCGAGCGCGTGCAGCAGGAACTCGCGATTGACACCGACGTCGTCCCGCTCGTCGGCACTGCCGTCACCGTCGGCACCGTCGTCGCACACGACCACGTTTCCGTCCTCCGTCATCCTGAGCACACTGAGGTCCTGGGGCTCGCCGTCCGGCTCCCCGGCCTCGCTCGTGCGGACAGGACCGTTCTCCAGCGCGGCGCGGAAGGCCGCCGTATCGATGCGAACCCGACGACCGGCCGGGAGGTTGACGAGGCGGCGGTAGTCCGGGAACTCATGCCCGATGACCTGACCGGCCGTCTGCCGTTCCCCGGCCTCCAGCATGACGCGGTCACCGTCCACCACGAGGTTGACGGTCTCGCCGCCGGTCAGGAGCGCCCGCATCGCGTCGGCGAGCGGAAGAGGCACGAGCACCTGGGTCCGGGACCCGACATGCCCGGTCGTGTGCGCTCGTGCGACGGCCATCCGGTAGCGGTCGGTGGCCACCAGACGGAGTCCGTCACCTTCGACGTCGAAGAAGATGCCGGCGAGCATCGGCAGCTCGGGGTCGGAGCCGGCCGCGAAACGGACCGTGTCCAGCGCGGCGGCCAGCTCCAGCGGCGACGTGGACACCCGAGTGGCAGCGGCAGCGGCGGTGGTCGCGGCGGCGGTGCGGAGCGAAGCCATGGGGTTCTCCCTGCGGTCGAGTAGAGCTCGGAGCGTGGAGAACTCACCGCGGGCATCGGACAGCCCCAGTTCGAGACGGCGCAGGTGAGCCTCAAGGAGCCCGCGCACCAGCTCGGTGTCCGCGCCCGCCCACCCGGCGAGCACGAGCCGGATGTCCGCCAGCGGCATGCCGGCCCGGCGCAACCGGGCCAGCAGCGTGGCCTCCTCCAACTGCTCCTGCTCGTACCAGCGATAGCCGCTGACGGGGTCCACCCAGGCCGGTACCAGCACCCCGGCCCGGTCGTAGAACCGCAGCGCACTCACGCTGAGCCCACCGTCCCGGGCCATCTCCCCGATACTGCGCATCTCGTTCTCCACACCCGGAACCCTGAGCCCTCGACAAGGTCGAGGGTCAACCCGATCCGGACGCCTCTTCGCCTGGGACGACGTCAGGACGACGTCAGGACGACGTCAGGACGACGTCACGACGACGTCAGAGGTCTCGGCCGCAGGGCAACGGCCAGTCATTCGGCCCTACTTCGCGAGGAAGTCGCGCAGTGCGGTGTTGACCTCGTCGGCGTGGGTCCAGAGCAGGCCGTGCGGCGCTCCCTCGATCTCGATGTAGTGGGCCTCGGGGAGCGCCTGGTGGAATCGGCGCGCGGTGGCGTCGATCGGCAGGATGTTGTCGTGCGTCCCGTGCAGGATCAGTGCGGGCTTGCCGCTCTCACGGACCGCCTCGACATCGGCGCGGAAGTCCTCGATCCACGCGGGTACGACAGCGTACGCAGCGACCGGGGCGCTGCCGATCGCGACGTTCCAGCTGCCGGTCACGACCTCCTCGCTGATACGGGTGCCGAGGTTTTCGTCGAGGTTGTAGAAGTCCGAGTAGAACTGCTTGAACCAGGCGTACCGGTCCGCCTTCGCGGTCGCGGCGATCCCGTCGAAGACCTCCTGCGGCACCCCTTCGGGGTTGTCGTCGCGGGCGACGAGGAACGGTTCGAGCGAGGCGAGGAAGGCGAGCTTCGCGACCCGCTCATGACCGTGGCGGCTGACGTAGCGGGCCAGCTCCCCGGTGCCCATCGAGAAGCCGACGAGGACGACGTCCCGCAGGTCTAGGGTCTCAAGGACCGTGTTCAGGTCGGCGGCGAAGGTGTCGTAGTCGTAGCCGGAGTTCACCTTCGACGACTGGCCGAAGCCGCGACGGTCATAGGTGATGACCCGATAGCCCTGGGCCAGCAGCTCCCGTGTCTGACGTTCCCAGCTGTGCCCGTTCAGCGGATATCCGTGGATCAGGACGACCGGCTGTCCAGAACCCTGATCCTCGTAATAGAGCTCGATCGGAGTGCTGTTCTCCGTGCCGACCTTGATGTAACCCATGGTGCTTTTCCTTTCTGACCTGCTGACCGTCCGACCTGCTGACAGGCCGACGAAAACGTATGCCGGACGAAGTCGGCCGTGCCGACGGGTGTCCTGTCGGCACGTCTGACGTGGTACGAGCTGATCGGGTCGCCGGGATCGAGTGCGACCGTCATGGACGCACCGAAGCCGCCGGCCAGTTCTCGCGTCATCCGGCAAGCCCTGTAGGAGTAGGCGTAGGAGGAGGACCTGGAGCCGGAGCGGCGGTGAGTGCGCGAAGCCGCTCGGCGTCGACATTGGCTCCGAAGGCGGGGGTCCCGGGTTCGAGCCGGGCGCCCGCGGCGAGGTCGCCGATGGTGAGCGGGTCGAATCCGAGAGCGTCGACCAGCGCGGACACGACGGCGAGATCCCCGGACGCGTTCCCGGCGATCGCGATGGCCTTGCGTCCGGGGCCGCCGGCCGGGCGAGCCTCGTCTTCGAGGTCGTGGTAGCCCATGTGGTTGAGGGCTTTGACGACACGCGCACCTGGCAGGAACCCCTGCACGGCTTCGCTCGACGAGGTGTCGGCGGGGAGGACCGCGGCGCGGGGGCCGTCGACCTCCCACCAGTGGTTCATCGCGTCGATGACGAGCTTTCCCTCCAGCTGCGGAACCGGGAGATCGCGGTGTCCGCCGAGCGGGAGAGCCAGGATCACCACGTCGGCGGCGCCCGCGGCCTGGGCCGGCCACACGGCGGTCGCTCCCGGGGTGAGGATCTTGGCGGTGAGCGCGATCCTTGAGGGGTCACCGGACCCGGAGATCAGGACGCGATAGCTGGAGGCGACCGCCAGGCGGGCCAGGACGGTGCCGAGTTTGCCGGCTCCCAGGATCCCGATGGTGGTGACGGGGTCGGTCATCGTGCCGTTCCCGCCGCACCCGCCGTATCTGCGGTGCCCGCGGCGCCCGCCGTACCCGCGGGCCGCTCCGCCAGCAGCTCGCGGACCCGTGGGATGACCTGGGTGCCGTACAACTCGACGGAACGCAGACGTGCGGAGGCCGAAACGGTGCCCGCGGCGGAGTAGATCATGTCGAACCGGCCCGCGTTCAGGACCCGGACGGCATGCGCGATCTTGGTCGCCACCGTCTCGACCGAGCCGACGTACAGCGATCCGCGGTCCACCTCGGCGTCGAACTCCGCCCGGCGAAGCGGTTGCCAGCCGCGCTGCGCCCCGATCCGGTCGCGGATCTCCTTGTAGCCGGGGTGGAAGAGCTCCTTGGCCTCTTCGTCGGTGGCCGCGACGAAGCCCGGCGAATGCAGGCCGACCGGCTGCGCGGTCGTGCCGAACTCGTCACTGGCACGCCGGTACAGATCCACGTAGGGCGCGAACCGGTCGGGGGCGCCGCCGATGACGGCGAGCATGAGCCCGAAGCCGTACTGAGCGGTGCGGAGCACGGACTTCGGTGTGCCGCCCACTCCCACCCAGGTCTTGAGGCGCCCCGACTCGGTCTTCGGGTGCACGTCCGCATCGTGCAGGGCGGCGCGCGTGGTGCCCTCCCAGGTGACCGGCCTCTCGTCCAGGAGCCGGTGGAACAGTTCGATCTTCTCCTCGAACAGCACCTCGTAGTCCTTCAGGTCGTACCCGAACAGGGGGAACGATTCGGTGAAGGAACCGCGTCCGAGGATCACCTCGGCGCGGCCGTTGGAGAGCGCGTCGACCGTGGCGAATCGCTGGAACACCCGCACCGGGTCGTCCGAGGAGAGCACTGACACGCCCGAGGCGAGCCGGATGCGCTTGGTGGCGGTCGCGATGCCGGCCAGTACCGTCTCGGGGCTGGAGATCGCGTACTCGGGTCGGTGGTGCTCACCCAACGCCACGACGTCGATGCCGACTTCGTCGGCAAGAACCGCTTCGGCGACAGCGGCGCGGATCGCCTGCGCGGGCGAGACGATCATGCCCCGGTCGTTGCGGGGCCGGTCTCCGAAGCTGTCGATACCGAACTCGATCTGCTGGACATCCATCGTGTTCACTCGTCCAACGCCTTCGTTGTGTCGGGGTGCGGCGGTCACCCGCACCACCTCCGCCGATCCGGTTGATGCGTCAACATGACACCGGGCTGGTTGTCGTGTCAACTACACGGTGATGGGGCGTGTACGGCCGCACGTGAGAGAACTGTGGCCCGGTGTCAGTCCGGCTGCCGTTCCATGTGGTCCAGTACGCGCTCGCTGAGCCGGCCGAGCGTGCTCAGCTGGCTCGGGGTCAGGGCTTCGATGAACAGGCGGCGGACGTGCTCGACGTGCTGCGGCGCGGCCTCTTCGATCGCCCGGTAGCCGGCCGGGGTGGCGACGATGAACGCGCCGCGTCCGTCGTCGGGGCATTCCTCCCTGGCCACGAGCCCGCGCTTCGCCATCCGTGTGACCTGGTGGGACATGCGGCTCTTCTCCCACTCCACGAGCTTGGCCAGATCCAGGAAGCGCATCCGTCCGCCGCCCCTCTCGGTGAGGCTGACGAGCACGATGTAGTCCGACGCGGACATTCCGGAGTCGGCCTGAATGCGGCGGGACAGTCGTCCGATGAGTTTCTCGTGCATGCGGATGAAGCTGTCCCAGGCGTCCTTCTCTTCCGGATCGAGCCAGCGCGGCGATGCGTCCATGAACGGAGTCTAGCGACGTCGTTGACACCTCATCCACTCGTGGTGGCGGCGTCGTCACTCGGTGAGGCGGCGTACGGTTAAGTTGATGCATCAACCTAAGAGAGCTAGGTTGATGTCCCGGCCGACGGGATTTCGCCGCATCCGGGGTGAGCGGGATCGGGCCCCACGAGGAGGACACATGACGGTCGAAGTGATCGACGTACCCGAGGCGAAGAGCTACGAGGCCCGTGTCGACGGCGCCTCCAAGGTGGCGGGCGTCGCGCAGTACATCCGTACGACGGAGCTCATCGCGTTCGTGCACACCGAGGTCGAGGCGGAGTACGAGGGTGCGGGAGTCGGGTCCGCGCTGGCCCGTACCGCCCTGGACGAGGCACGCGCCGCGAACCTGCGGGTGCTGGCGACCTGCCCCTTCTTCGCGGGTTGGATCAACCGGCACCCCGAGTACCAGGACCTGCTGTACCAGTCCCGCAGCAGGGTCAGTGACTGAGGAGCAGGGCGCGGCGGTGGTGGAGGCGGGTATGAGCGGCGAATCCGAGCGCAGGACGTACCGGGCGGAGTCGATCACGGTGACCTTCGAGGCCGGGCGCTGCCTCCATGCCGCCGAATGCGTCCATGGCCTGCCCGAGGTGTTCGACACGACGAGGCGACCGTGGATCCTGCCGGATGCCTCCACGGCCGAGCGCCTGGCGGAAGTGGTACGGCGCTGCCCGTCGGGCGCGCTCCGGTACGAACTCGTGGACGGCGGGACGGAAGTCCCCGACCGGCCCACGACCATCACCCGCAGCGCCACCGGGCAGTTGACCGTGCGCGGGGAACTGAGCGTGGACACTCCGCGGGGCGCCCGCGCCGAGACCAGGGCCGTGCTGTGCGGCTGCGGGCAGAGCCGCCTCCAGCCGTACTGCGACCACGCGGGGCCCTGCGGCCAGTGACGTGTCCGGCCGGCGACGTGTCCGGTCGGTGACACGTCCGGCAGATGGCGCGTCCGGCCCGTCCCAGGCCGGCGCCCGGCGAGAGTGCTGTGGAGAGTCGTATGAGACAGGTGTGCAGTCCGAGAGGGGAAGTCCGGCGATGCGGAATCTGACCGTGGCCCAGCAGATGGTGGACGTGCTGCGCCAGGCGGGTGTGCAGCGGATCTACGGCGTGGTGGGTGACAGCCTGAACTCGGTGGTCGACGCGGTGCGCCGTACCGACGGCATCGAGTGGGTGCATGTACGCAACGAGGAGGCCGCCGCCTTCGCCGCGGCGGCGGAGGCCCAGCTGACCGGCAGGCTGGCGGTGTGTGCCGGCAGCTGTGGCCCCGGGAACACCCATCTGATCCAGGGGCTGTACGACGCGCACCGCTCCGGCGCGCCCGTGCTGGCGCTCGCCTCGCACATCCCGTCCCACCAGATAGGGACCGGCTTCTTCCAGGAGACGCACCCGGAACGGCTGTTCGTCGAGTGCAGCGACTACTGCGAGATGATCAGCACCCCCGAGCAGCTGCCCCGGGTCCTGCGGATCGCCATGCAGCGGGCCCTCGGCAACAACGCCGTGTCGGTCCTGGTGCTGCCGGGCGACGTCGCGCACGCCGAAGCGACCCGTCCGACCGGAAGCAGCGACCTGGTCACCGAGCGGGGCCGCGTCGTCGCGCCGGACACACAGGTCCGGGCGCTGGCCGAGAAGCTGAACGCGGCGCGGAAAGTGATGCTGTTCTGCGGCGCGGGAGTGCGGGACGCGCACGCCGAGGTCATGGCGCTCGCCGAGCAGGCCGCCGCCCCCGTCGGGCACACCCTGCGGGGCAAGGAGTGGATCCAGTTCGACAACCCGTACGACGTGGGCATGAGCGGGCTGCTGGGGTACGGCGCCTGCTTCGACGCGATGCACGAGGCCGACCTGGTCGTCCTGCTCGGCACCGATTTCCCGTACAACGACTTCCTGCCGCAGGCGCGTACCGTGCAGATCGACCACGACGCGGGCCGGCTCGGCCGTCGCACCGTGCTGGACCTCGGGGTGCACGGCGACGTCCGGGAGACGCTGAGGACCGTGCTGCCGCTGGTCGAGGCGAAGCGGGACCGCACCTATCTGGACCGGATGCTGCACAAGCACGCCAAGTCGCTGGAGAAGGTGGTCTCCGCCTACACCCACGACGTCGAGCGGCACACCCCGATCCACCCCGAGTACGCGGCCTCCGTGCTGGACGAACTCGCCGCCGACGACGCGGTGTTCACCGTGGACACCGGCATGTCCAATGTGTGGGCGGCGCGTTACCTCACCCCCAACGGACGGCGGCGGGTGATCGGTTCGTTCCTGCACGGCACGATGGCCAACGCGCTGCCGCACGCCGTCGGCGCGCAGTTCGCCTACCCCGGCCGCCAGGTGATATCGATGTCGGGGGACGGCGGACTGGGCATGCTGATGGGCGAGTTGCTCACCGTGAAGCTGCACGACCTGCCGGTGAAGACGATCGTCTTCAACAACTCCTCCCTGGGCATGGTCAAGTTGGAGATGCTGGTCGAGGGGCTGCCCGAGTACGAGACCGACCACGGGCCGGTGGACTACGCGGCGATAGCCCGCGGCGCGGGCATCGAGGCGATCCGCATCGAGCAGCCCGGAGACGTTGCCGAGGGGCTGAAGCGGGCGCTCGCCCATGACGGACCGTTCCTGGTCGACCTGGTGACCGACCCCAACGCGCTGTCGATCCCGCCGCACATATCGGCCGCCCAGATCAAGGGGTTCGCCTTCGCCGCGGGCCGGACCGTGCTCGACGGAGGCGTCGGCAGGATGCTCGACCTGGCCCGCGCCAACCTGCGGAACCTGCCCCGCCCCTGAGGCGGTCTCCGCCCACGGTCTCCACCCATGGTCTCCGCCCACGCTCTCCGCCCACGGCGAGGTGGGCGGACCGGCCGCCGCTACTCGTCGCGGAGCGGCGACACGGGGTGCTTGCTCATGATCGACACGCGGTTGAACGCGTTGATGGTGACCGCCACCCAGATCGCCGCCGAGATCTGGTCCTCGGTGAGAACCTGCCGGGCGGCCTCGTAGGCCGAGCTCTGGGCCGCGGCATCCGCCGGATCGGTCGTGGCCTCGGCCAGCGCCAGGACCGCGCGCTCGGCAGGGGAGAACAGGCCGGTGTCCCGCCAGGCGCTCAGGACTCCGAGTCTCCGCGTTGATTCACTGGCGCGCAGGGCCGCCGTGGTGTGCCTGTCCAGGCAGTAGGCGCAGCCGTTGAGCTGGGACACGCGGAGGTTGATCAGTTCCACGGCGATGCGGTCGAGCCCGGCCTCGGAAGCCGTCGCCCGGACCGTCTCCGAGACCTGCACCAGGGCATGGAAGGCCTTGGGACTCTGCTTGTCGATGAAGATCCTGCGGGGCTCGGAGCTGTGGGTGCGGTCGCTCACGTCGGGGTCTCCTTCGGGCCACGCGCGCCGTGGCCTGTGGTCGTACGGGTGCCTGGGCCGTCGGCCCGCCCTGTGCCATCCTAGTTGATGTGACAACCAAATTACGTGGGAGGTGCTCTCGATGAGCAACGCGGAAACCGATGCCGAGGCTCTGCGCTGCGGTGCACTCGTCGACGACGACCGGCCGGCAGGGGTGCCCGCGGTCGAGGTCCTGTCGGCGCGTGAAGTCCCTCTCGGGGGACCGCGTGCGCTGGGCGTGCGACGGACGCTGCCCCAGCGGGCACGCACCCTCATCGGCGCCTGGTGCTTCGCCGATCACTACGGCCCGCACGAGGTCGCCGTCTCGGGGGGTATGAACATGCCTCCGCATCCGCACACCGGACTGCAGACGGTGAGCTGGCTGTTCAGCGGCGAGGTCGAACACCGTGACACCCTCGGCACCCACGCCCTGATCCGGCCCGGTGAGATGAACCTGATGACCGGCGGCCACGGCATCGCCCACTCGGAGGTCTCCACCCCGGGCACCGCCGTCCTCCACGGCGTCCAGCTGTGGGTCGCGCTGCCCGAGGAACACCGCGGCACCGCCCGGGACTTCCAGCATTACGTGCCCGAACCCGCGCAGGTCGACGGGGCCGGGATCAGGGTCTTCCTGGGCTCGCTCGCCGGCCGGATCTCCCCGGTCCGTACCTTCACGCCGCTGCTCGGCGCCGAGATCGTCCTCGCGCCCCGCGCGACGCTCACCCTCGCCGTGGACGCGGCCTTCGAGCACGGCCTCCTCGTGGACGGCGGAGACATCCGCCTGACCGGCACCGTGCTGCGGCCCGCCGAACTCGGTTACGTCCCCCGCGGCGCGGACACCCTGACGATGGCCAACGAGACCGACGCCCCGGCGCGGGCCGTCCTCATCGGCGGGCCCCCCTTCGGGGAGGAGATCGTCATGTGGTGGAACTTCGTCGGCCGCAGCCACGAGGACGTGGTGAAGGCCCGCGAGGACTGGGAGGCCGCCTCCGACCGCTTCGGCGTCATCGAGGACTTTCCCGGCGGACCCCTGCCCGCGCCGGCACTGCCGAACGCCGTCATCATGCCGCGCCGGAACCCGCCGCCCCGCTGACCCTCCCGGTGACGGGCACGCCATGGACGAGCCCTGGGCCAGTCGTGCGGCAACGGTCAACTGCCGCCTGTATCAGCCGCGTTGAGGACCAGGGCGTCATCCATTTGGTTGACACGTCAACCTCCACTGCTAATGTAGATGATGCGTCAACCACACGATCGGATGGACCGTCACCCCGGAGAGGGACCCCATGAGCAACGGCACGAAGTCCGGACTGCAGGCGCTGCTGACGCCCGAGGAGAGCGTCGTCGTCCTGATCGACCATCAGCCGTTCCAGTTCGCCAACCTGCACAGCCATGAACCGACGATGATCGTGAACAACGCCGTCGCCCTGGCCAGGACCGCCAAGCTGTTCGACGTACCGACCGTCCTGACGACCGTCCTTGAGGAGCGCGGCGGATACCTCATCAAGGGGCTGCAGGATGTGTTCCCGGAGCAGAAGCCGATCGACCGGACGTTCATCAACACCTGGGAGGACGAGCGGGTCGTCGACGCCGTCAAGGCCACCGGCCGCAAGAAGCTGATCATCGCCGGTCTCTGGACGGAGATCTGCGTCGCGATGCCGGCGATACAGGCGGCGGGCGAGGGCTTCGAGGTCTTCGTCGTCACCGACGCCTCGGGCGGTGCCTCGAAGGAGGCCCATGACATGGCGGTGCTGCGCATGGTCCAGGCGGGAGTGGTACCGATCACCTGGACGGCCGTGGCGAGTGAGTGGCAGCGCGACTGGGCGCGCGAGAAGACCATCGCGGCCATGACCGACGTGCTGCTTGCACACGGTGGCGCCACCGGTGTCGCCTTCGCCTGGGAGACGCAGCTGCTCGCCACGGCACGCACCGGAAACGACGCCTGACACGCCTGAGGAGCGGGAGCCCGGCCGCATCGGGAGGTCTTTGAGCCGCAGACACGCCGATGTACAGTGAGGCACGCCCCTGACCTGCAGAAAGCTGGCGGGGAGCTGTCTTCTAGGAGTCCGAAGTGCTGCGTACTCTGTTCAAATCCAAGATCCACCGTGCCACCGTCACCCAGGCCGACCTGCACTACGTCGGCTCCGTCACGGTCGACGCCGATCTGCTCGACGCCGCCGACCTGCTGCCCGGTGAGCTGGTCCACATCGTCGACATCACCAACGGCGCCCGTCTGGAGACGTACGTCATCGAGGGGGAGCGCGGATCGGGGGTCATCGGCATCAACGGCGCCGCGGCCCACCTGGTGCACCCCGGCGATCTGGTGATCCTCATCAGCTACGCGCAGGTCTCCGACGCCGAGGCGCGTGCGCTGAAGCCGCGGGTCGTGCACGTGGACGGCGACAACCGGATCGTGTCGCTCGGCTCGGACCCGTCCGAGCCGGTACCGGGCTCGGACCAGGAGCGGAGCCCGCAGGCCGTCCCGGCGGCCTGACCTGCACCCGCACCGCATGCGTACCCCCGTACCAGTACTACGAGGAGAATCCATGAGCGACATCACCATCCGTGACGACCGGGAGCGCGGCCTCCTGGAGGCGTACGCCGGTGACGAAGTGGCGGGCCGCATCGCGTACTTCGTCCTCGAAAGCCCCGGCCGGGCCCTCGTGCCGGTGCACACCACCGTGGAGTCCGCGCACGAGGGCAAGGGCATCGCGGGCTCCCTCGCCCGTGAGCTGTACGCGATCTCCGAGCGCGAGGGCGTGCCGGTCGCGCCGCTCTGCCCGTACGTCGTGAAGTGGGCCGAGCGGCACCCGGAGGAGGCGCCGGTGGCGGACGCTGCGCTGCTGAGTGCGGCGAAGGGGTGGCTTGCGGCCCACCCCGGTCGGTTCTGAGCGAAACCCCTGCCGGGGTCGGGTCGGGTCGCTGGGGTTGGCATGCACAGTGCGGGTGCGTGGGGGCTGGTCGCGCAGTTCCCCGCGCCCCTTAAAGGGCCCCTTCCGGGGCCACATGGCCTCCGTTCCGTTCGCTACGGAGTGAGTGGGTGCGCGGGGCCCGGGTAGGCGGGGGAGAAGTCCAGAGCCGACGTTCCCTCTGGCTGGAGGACATGATGACGCAACCGTTCCCCGATCCCGTACATCCGGATCCCACGCCCGGCCCGGGCCCGGACCGGCCGCAGCCCTTCCCGGAACCGGACCCGGTGCCGACCCCGACGCCCCGCCCGGTCCCGGGACCACCGCCGCGCCCCGCGCCCGGCCCGGACCCGACCCCGCCCCCGGAGCCCCAGCCGGACCCCCTGGGCTGAGACTGCGAAAAGGCGGCGGGCGGCTGGAGTGGACATGTCCACTCC
>NZ_JBHWZP010000208.1:0-16696 GCF_042728395.1 Streptomyces sp. NPDC060205 | reverse complement strand
GGAACCGTTCCGGCGGGGCCCTGCGTGGTTCTTCTACGACCCGGGCTACTTGCCCGTGAACTTCTCGTACTCCTTGAGGACCTCGTCGGTCGGTCCGTCCAGGCGCAGCTCGCCGCGTTCCAGCCACAGGACGCGGTCGCACGTGTCACGGATGGACTTGTTGTTGTGGCTGACGAGGAAGACCGTGCCGGCCTCCTTGCGGAGCTCCCGGATCCGGGCCTCGGAGCGCTTCTGGAACTTGCGGTCGCCGGTCGCCAGGGCCTCGTCGATCATGAGGACGTCGTGGTCCTTGGCGGCCGCGATGGAGAAGCGCAGCCGGGCGGCCATGCCGGAGGAGTAGGTGCGCATCGGCAGGGTGATGAAGTCGCCCTTCTCGTTGATGCCCGAGAAGTCGACGATGTCCTGGTAGCGCTCCTTGATCTGCTCGCGCGTCATGCCCATGGCGAGTCCGCCGAGGATGACGTTCCGCTCGCCCGTGAGGTCGTTCATCAGGGCCGCGTTGACGCCGAGGAGCGAGGGCTGGCCGTCGGTGTAGACGTGCCCCTTCTCCGCGGGGAGCAGTCCGGCGATGGCCCTCAGCAGGGTCGACTTGCCGGAGCCGTTGGATCCGATGAGGCCGATGGCCTCACCGCGGTAGGACTTGAAGGAGACACCGCGCACGGCGTGCACCTTGCGGACGCCCCGCTCCTCGCCGCGCCGGAGTATGCGGCTGAGGGCGGAGGTGGCGCTGCCCTTGCCGGTCTTGGCGCCGTTGACGCGGTAGACGATGTGCAGCTCGTCCGCGATGACGGTCGGGATCAGGGGGTTCCTGTCGTTCTGCTCAGCCACGGCCGTAACGCTCCTCAGCCTTCCAGAAGTACACGAATCCGCCGACGGCGACGAGGACGGCCCAGCCGCCCGCGACCGCCCACACGTGCGGCGGCAGGTTCTCGGAGCCGTAGCCGTCGATGAGCGCGAAGCGCATCAGGTCCATGTAGATGGCCGCCGGGTTCCACTGGAGGACGTCGGCGATCCACTTGGGGTGCTCGTCGAGCATCACGGGGATCGAGAACATGACACCGGACGCGTACATCCACGTACGCATCACGAACGGCATGAGCTGGGCCAGGTCCGGGGTCTTGGCGCCCATCCTGGCCATGATCATCGCAAGGCCGGTGTTGAAGAGGAACTGCAACACCAGGATCGGGACGATCAGCAGCCAGGACAGCTGGGGGTAGCTGCCGAAGCCGACCGCCACCACGAAGAGCACGATCATCGAGAAGAGCAGCTGCTGGAGCTGCTGCAGCGAGAACGAGATCGGCAGCGCGGCGCGCGGGAAGTGCAGCGCCCGTACGAGTCCGAGGTTCCCGGAGATCGCGCGCACGCCCGCCATCACCGAGCTCTGGGTGAAGGTGAAGACGAAGACGCCCGTCACCAGGAACGGGATGTAGACCTCCCGCTCCATGCCGCGGTCGGCCTTCAGGATCAGGCCGAAGATCAGGAAGTACACGGCCGCGTTCAGCAGCGGTGTGGCCACCTGCCACAGCTGGCCGAGCTTGGCCTGGCTGTACTGGGCGGTGAGCTTCGCCTGCGAGAAGGCGAGGATGAAGTGACGCCGTCCCCAGAGCTGACGGACGTACTCGACGAGTCCGGGCCGGGCGCCGCTGACGGCCAGCCCGTACTTGGCGGCGAGGTCCGCCGCGGAGAGCCCTTCATCGGGGGACGGGGGGGCGCTCACCGCGACGCCGCCGTCATGCGTTGTCTCACTCACAGGGAAACTTTCGTCCTCAAGGTGCGCGGCCTGGTAGGGCGTAGGCCAAAGACAGGGACCGGGGTACGGCCCGAATGCTCTCAGATATCGAGCGTCTCAGATGACGGGTGGTCGGCCCAGACGGGTCAGGCGCCATACCGTACGCCACTTCATGGGGCGCCGGGGGCCGCACGGGCTGGTCCAGCCCTCCTTGAAACCGCCGAACCAGGCCTTCAGGGCCGGGCGCGAGGGCCGACGGGCGAGCGTGAGCAGCATCCACACGCCGAGGTACACGGGGACCAGCGGCGCCGGCAGGTTGCGACGGGCGAGCCAGACGCGGTTGCGGGCGACCATCCGGTGGTAGACCGCGTGCCGCGAGGGTGCGGTCGTGGGGTGGTTGAGGACCATGTCCGAGCGGTAGTCGATCATCCAGCCCGCGTCGAGGGCCCGCCAGGCGAGGTCGGTCTCCTCGTGGGCGTAGAAGAACTCCTCGGGGAGCCCGCCGACCTCGGCGAGCACCTTCGTCCGGACGGCGTTGGCGCCGCCGAGGAAGGTGGTGACGCGGGAGTCGCGCATCGGGTCGGAGGCGCGCAGCCGGGGCACGTGGCGGCGCTGGGTGACGCCGGTCTCCGGGTCCGCGATGCGGAAGCTGATGATGCCCAGTTCCGGGTCGGCCGCGAATGCCTGCCGGCACAGTTCGGCGGTGTCGTGGCGGGCCAGGAGGCCGTCGTCGTCCAGGAAGAGCAGCACGTCCACGTCGGTGCCGCCGGGGCCGAACGCCTCGATGCCGACGTTGCGGCCGCCCGGGATGCCGAGGTTCTCCGGCAGCTCGACCGTACGGACACCGGGTATGGATCCCGTGACGTCCGGGACGGGCGAGCCGTTGCCGACCACGACCACCTCGACCGGGTCGCCGTCCTGCTTGGCGACCGAGTCGAGGAGGGCGCGGAGTTCGTCGGGGCGGTTGCCCATGGTGATGATCACCGCGCCGACCTTCGTGGCCGTACTCACTTCAGCCTGCTCGAAGCGAGGATGGACACCAGGTGCAGCACGGTCTGCAGCATCGCGATGCCGGCCAGGACCGCGACGCCGAGCCGCGAGAAGAACAGGTCGTCCCGGACCGTGTCGAGGACCGCGAGGACCAGGATCAGCAGGGAGGCCTCGATGCCGAGGACGAGCCGGTGGAACTTGAGCGCGCCCGCGGCCCGGCGGGCCAGCGCCATGCCGGAGGAGCGCGGCTCGGACGCCGACTCCTGGACCGGCGCCTTGCCGGTCTGGTGGCGGGCGACCCCGACGAGGTCGGTCTCGGACTTGATCAGGACGGCGCCGAGAGCGGCGAGCGTACCGAGGAAGGCCCACAGCCAGTCGATGCGGCCGGTGCCCCACAGGTCCGCCGCGCGCAGGCCGAAGCCGACCAGGACCGCGGCGTCGCACAGGTAGGCGGCGACACGGTCGACGTACACACCGGTCATCGAGTACTGCTTGCGCCAGCGGGCGATCTCGCCGTCGACGCAGTCGAACAGCAGGTACAGCTGGACCATCAGTACGCCGAGCAGGGCGCCCGGGATGCCGGGCACCAGCAGGGCCGGGGCGGCGAGTACGCCGAAGACGGTCATCACGTAGGTCAGCTGGTTGGGCGTGACCTTGGTGTTCACCAGGTGCCGGTCGATGCGCAGCGAGATCTCGCGCATGTAGAGCCGGCCTCCCCAGTGCTCGCCGCTCCGCCGGTCCTTGACACCCGGGGGGTGCACGACCGGGCGGAGCTCAGCTACCGATGGCTTTTGCATAGTCGGCGTATGCGTCCCTGATCTGGTCGGTGGAGAGGTCGAGGTGTTCGAGGATCGTGTAGCGGCCCGGCCTGGTCGACGGAGCGAACTCCACGACCTGGACGAACTCGTCCGGGGTGAAGCCGATCTCCTCCGGCAGCACGGGCAGCCCGTGGCGCCGCAGGACTTCGGCCATGTACGCCGACTCCTCGCGGGCACCGCGCAGGTGCATCGCGAAGGCCGCGCCCAGGCCGCACTGCTCGCCGTGGCTGGCGGCCCGCTTGGGGAAGAGCAGGTCGAAGCCGTGGTTGATCTCGTGGCAGGCGCCGGACGCCGGACGGGAGTCGCCCGCGACCGACATGGAGATGCCGGTGAGGACCAGGCCCTCGGCGAGCACCTGGAGGAAGCCGTCGTCGCCGACGCCGCCCGGGTGCCGCAGCACGGCCTCGCCGGCCTGGCGGGCCATCGCGGCGGCGAGGCCGTCGATCTGCTCGCCCTTCTCCCGGTTGGCCAGCTCCCAGTCCGCGACCGCGGAGATGTTGGACAGGGCGTCGCCGATGCCGGAGCGCACGAAGCGGACCGGGGCCTCCCGGATCACGTCGAGGTCGATGACCACGGCGATCGGGTTCGGCACACCGTACGAGCCGCGGCCCGCGTCGTTGTCGAGGGTCGCGACCGGGGAGCACAGACCGTCGTGCGAGAGGTTCGTCGCGACGGCGACCAGCGGAAGGCCGATCCGGGCCGCGGCGAACTTCGCGCAGTCGATGATCTTGCCGCCGCCGAGGCCCACGACCGCGTCGTAACGCCCCTTCTTCATGGCGTCACCGAGCTTGATCGCCTCGTCCAGCGTGCCGCCGCCGACCTCGAACCAGTCGGCGCCCGGCATCGCCGGGGTCAGCCGCTCGCGCAGCTTGGCGCCCGAGCCGCCGCTGATGGCGACGGCCAGCTTGCCGGAGTGCGAGATGCGCTGGTCGGCGAGGACCGCGGAGAGGTCGTCCAGGGCACCCGGACGGATGTCGACGACGACCGGCGAGGGGATGAGCCTCGTCAGTACTGGCACGCGATCACGCGTCCCTTGGCGAGGTCCTCGTGGTTGTCGATCTCGACCCACTTGACGTCGCCGATGGGGGCCACGTCGATCCGGAAGCCGCGGTTCACGAGCTCCTGGTAGCCGTGCTCGTAGAACTGCTGCGGGTCCGTCTCGAAGACCGTCTTGAGGGCGTCGGCCAGCTCGTCGGCGGCGTCGCCCTCGATGAGGGTCACGCCGATGTACTCACCGGTCGCCTCGGCGGGGTCCATCAGCTTGGTGATCTTCGTCATGCCGCCCTCGGGGCCGACGACGACCTTCATCTCCTCGTCGGCGAGGGACTTCACCGTGTCGAGGGCGAGGATGATCTTCTTGCCGTCGCCGCGGGCGGCGAGCAGGGTCTTCTCGACGGAGACCGGGTGCACGGTGTCGCCGTTGGCGAGGATCACCGAGTGCTTGATCGCGTCACGGCCGCACCACAGGGAGTAGGCGTTGTTCCACTCCTCGGCCTTGTCGTTGTCGATCAGCGTGATCTTGACGCCGTACTTCTGCTCCAGCGCCTCGCGGCGCTCATAGACGGCTTCCTTGCGGTAACCGACGATGATCGCGACCTCGGTCAGACCGATCTCGGCGAAGTTGCCGAGGGTGAGGTCGAGCACCGTGATGCTGTCCTCGTCGCCTTCGGGTCCCACCGGCACCAGAGCCTTGGGCAGGGTGTCGGTGTAGGGGCGCAGACGCCGTCCGGCGCCGGCAGCCAGCACGAGGCCGATCATGCGGGTTCTCCTTCATCGTGTACGGCGGGTGCGCCGCGCCTGTGGGCGGTCACCCAGTAGCGGATGCTCTCGAAGAGCACCACCAGAGCCACGGCCACGGCGAGTGCCGTGAGCGCGACCTTGAAATCTTCTGCGGCGAGCAGCGCGGCCAGGACGGTGACCAGCAGCGTCCTGCCTTCGTGCCCGCCGATCGCCCGCACCAGCCAGTGCGGCGGCGCGCCGGCGTTGCCGCGGATGCGGTACACCGTGTCGTAGTGATGGTAGGCGACGGCCGCCACCAGCCCGAAAGCTGCCGGAAGGGCGCCGTTCACATCGGCTTTGGCCGCCAGGATCAGTACGGTGCCGTATTCGGCTGCGCGCAGCAGCGGCGGCACCAGCCAGTCCAGGGCTCCCCTGAGAGGCTGCGCCACGGCGGCACCCGAGGTGAGCACGTACAGCGCGGCTGCGAGGACGGGCCACCAGCTGCCGTAGCCGGCGGTCCACGCCGCGGCGACAAGAAGCGCGGCGCCCGGCAGCACGATCAGCAGACGCGAGCCGGCCGGCGGGCGGGCGGGCAACTTGCGCAGCGCGGCGGCGCACACCTCGGCGAGCGGACCCGAGTCGGTGAGGTCGGCGAGTGCCTGGGTGGCCCGGTCCGTGCGCTGCGCCTTGCGGGTCACCGAGCGCAGCACCCGGCCCGCCGTGGTGTAGCAGGCGGCGAAAGCGCAGCCGATCAGCAGCACGTAGAAGGTGATACGGGGCGTCGTGAGCGCAGTAAGTACTGCGACCATCGCCCAGCGCTCGCCGATGGGCAGGACGATCATGCGGCGCAGCCAGACCGTCCAGCCGACGCTGTCGAGCTTGCCCGAAAGGGCCGCGGTGGGGCTGGTGTTGGCCGCCGCGCTGTCGACGTTCGCCTCGTTGAAGGAGAAGTCGACGACGTGCCTGCAGGTCTGCAGGACCATCGCGGCGAGGGCCAGCGCCCATACGTCGTCGCCGCCCCGGGCCGCCCCGAGGGCGAGGCCCGCGTAGTAGGCGTACTCCTTGGCGCGGTCGAAGGTCGCGTCGAGCCAGGCGCCGAGTGTGGAGTACTGCAGGGAGTACCGGGCGAGCTGGCCGTCCGTGCAGTCGAGCACGAAGGAGAAGAGGAGCAGCAGCCCCGCGGCGGCGAAACCGGCCCGGGTGCCCGTCGCCGCGCAGCCGGCCGCGATCAGCGCGGTGATCAGCGACGCCGTGGTGACCTGGTTCGGGGTCATCCCGCGGCGGGCGCACCAGCGGGCGATGTAGCGGGAGTACGGACTGATGCAGTACGTGGTGAAGAAGCCGTCACGGGACTTCACGGCCGTACGCAGCCGGATCGCCTCGTCGTCCACGGAGGCGACGGACTGCCGGGCCTCGTTGCGGGCCTGCGGGTCCCTGGGTACCTCGGCGACGAGTTCGCCCAGCTCGGGGCGGTGCAGATCGGTGTCGAGGGCCTCCGCGACGCGGTCGGCGACGATGCCGACCACCACGGAGCCGTTCGACGCCTCCGAGGACGCGATGCCCAGCGCGCGGGCCAGCGCCGGACGCGCCCCGGACTTGGCGGTGACGGCGCCGGGGATCGCGGCGGCGTCGAAGCGGGGGTCGGTCAGGCCGAGCCGCAGCGCGTGGACGTGGCCCACGAAGCGGGCGTCGACGACGGCCACCCGCTGGTCCGCGGGGACGGCGGCGAGGAGCGTCTCGGCGTCGGCCGCGTCGGTGGCGGCCCGCACGTCGAAGCCGAGGGACCGCAGATCGCCTTCGAGCGACGATCCGGGGACCGGCTGACCGGTGAGGATGGCGGTCGACAGGACGAACTCACTCCTCTGGGTTCCGGCGTGCACGACGCCGGGCAGGTGCGTGGTGGGGGTGCGCCCTGGGACGGCCGGGCGGCATGTCGGCAGAGGCTATCGGATGATGGGAAGCGGCCGTTCACCGCCCGTTCACGGTCCGATCAACACGTTCTGATCGGTACGTCCTCGGCGATCATCATCGTGGATTCGGGCCCCGGCCCACAAACCACGGCCCATTCCGACGCAATTCAGGGCATGGCTTCCGCACCCTGTGTTCGGAGCACATGTGCGTCCCCACCATGCGGACCGGCATAGGGTGGGCGTCCATGACATGGCTGATCACAGGCGGGGCTGGATACATCGGGGCGCACGTGGCGCGTGCCATGACCGAGGCCGGGGAGCGCGTGCTCGCGCTCGACGATCTCTCGGCGGGCGTTCCCGCGCGGCTGCCCGCCGGCATTGCGCTCGTGCAGGGCTCGTCGCTGGACGGGGAGTTGCTCAAGCGGGTGCTCGCCGAGCACGCGGTGACGGGTGTGGTGCACCTGGCCGCGCGCAAGCAGGTCGGTGAGTCCGTGGACCAGCCCACGCGCTACTACCAGGAGAACCTCGGCGGGCTCGCCACGCTCCTGGACGCCGTCGCCGGGGCGGGGGTGCGGCGGTTCGTCTTCTCCTCCTCCGCGGCCGTGTACGGCAACCCGGATGTGGACCTCATCACGGAGGACACCCCGTGTGCCCCGATGAGCCCCTACGGCGAGACGAAGCTCGCGGGTGAGTGGCTGGTACGGGCCGCCGGCCGCGCCCACGGCATCGACACCGTGTGCCTGCGCTACTTCAACGTGGCAGGCGCCGCCGCCCCCGAGCTGGCGGACACCGGTGTCTTCAACGTGGTGCCGATGGTCTTCGACCGGCTCACCCGCGACGAGGCTCCCCGGATCTTCGGCGACGACTATCCGACGCCGGACGGCACCTGCGTACGCGACTACATCCATGTCGCCGACCTCGCCGAGGCGCATCTCGCGGCGGCCCGGCGGCTGGCCTCCTCGGACACCCCGGGCGGTGCGGGCGATCTGACGGTGAACATCGGCCGCGGTGAGGGCGTCTCGGTGCGTGAACTGCTGACGCTCATCGGCGAGGTCACCGGCGACACCCGTCCCGTGCTCGTCGAGCCGCGCCGCCCGGGTGACGCGCCGCGCGCGGTCGCCTCGGCCGCGCTGGCCGCCGGGGAACTGGGCTGGACCGCCCGGCGCGGGGTGCGCGAGATGGTCGAGTCGGCGTGGCAGGGCTGGCAGCTGCATCACGCGTGACGATCCGGATCACCCATGACGATCCGGCGTACGTCCGGTGGTGGAGGCGCCGCGCACGGGTGCGGGCCGGTCGGCGGGCGCGGGGCACCGGATCCGGCGCTACGGCGTTCGAACCGGCCACCCCCTGCGGGTGAAAGGGCGAATACTCCCGTTCTGGACGGTTCTGTACCGGTAGCGGCGGGAACGATGAGGTGTCCGGCCCCTTTCGGCGTCCGGCCGGCACCGGGCGCGATGTCCGGTTCGGCCGCGCGGCGGAACCGGACGTGCGGGACCCCGCGTGGTGCCGGGAGTGCCGGTTCGGTACGGCAGACTTGGGGCTTGAAGACCGATGCGAAGGACGGGTATGCCGATCACTCCTGCCACCGCGACGCACAGTTCGTCGAACGGCAACGCTGAAGCCATCTTGCTCGAACTGGTCGACGAGGACGGCACCACGATCGGCACGGCGGAGAAGCTCACGGCCCATCAGCCACCCGGGCAGCTGCACCGGGCGTTCTCCGTCTTCCTCTTCGACGAGCGGGGGCGGCTGCTGCTGCAGCAGCGGGCGCTGGGCAAGTACCACTCCCCCGGTGTCTGGTCCAACACGTGCTGCGGCCACCCGTACCCCGGCGAGGCGCCCTTCGCGGCGGCCGCGCGGCGCACGTTCGAGGAGCTGGGGGTCTCCCCGTCGCTCCTCGCCGAGGCGGGCACGGTCCGCTACAACCACCCGGACCCGGACTCGGGACTGGTGGAGCAGGAGTTCAACCACCTGTTCGTCGGGATGGTGCAGTCGGCTCTGCGGCCCGACCCCGAGGAGGTCGGGTCGACGGTCTTCGTGAGTGCGGGGGAGCTGGCCGAGCGGCATGCGAAGGACCCGTTCTCGGCGTGGTTCATGACCGTGCTGGACTCGGCCCGGCCGGCGATCAGGGAACTGACGGGCGACTCCGCGGGCTGGTGACCCCCGGACCGCCCGGGCGACGGTTCAGACCGCCCGGGCGACGGTGAGGGGCAGCGCCGACCAGATCACTTTGCCCCCCGTCGCCGTGTGCTCCACGTCGCACACCCCGCCCGCCTCGCGGGTGATCTCCCGCACGAGGAGGAGGCCGCGGCCACCGGTCTGGCCGTGGTCGGCCTCCAGGGCCGTCGGACGGTAGGGGTGGTTGTCCTCGACGGAGACCCGTACCCACTCGGCCCCGACGGCGACCTCCACGCCGAGCATCGGGGAGAGCAGGGCCGCGTGCCGCACCGCGTTGGTCACCAGCTCGGAGACGATCAGAAGCAGCCCCTCGACGATGTCGTCCGAGACCGGGACGCCCTGGCGGGCCAGCAGGTCACGGACGGCGTGCCGTGCCTGCGGTACGGAGGAGTCGACGGCGGGAGCGGTGAACCGCCAGACTCCCTCGTACGGCAGTGGGCCGGGCGGTCTCTCCTCGGAGGGCGCCTCCCCGCCGCCGTCAGGACGTGGGCCGGGCCCCCGCCCCTGGTCGTCCATCGTCCGGTCGCCGCCCTTGCGCTCGATTGTCACCACACGTCGAGTGTTGATAACGCGCTGGTCCGTACCGGATAACTGAACAGAAGTCAGCGACTATCGACGCCTTCTGATCGCCGACGCGTGTCACCGGCAGCCGTATGACCGTTCCTGTCCGTCCTGTGCCGGATCGGGAACTCTTCGGGTTGTACGGGTTTGGCTCGGCCCGCGAGCGGCCACGCGGCACCCGACCCCGTAGCATCCGGCCATGGAGCCGCAGCTGTTGCACAGCGTCACCGACGGGGTCGCCACCGTCGTCGTCCACCACCCCGCCAAGCGCAACGCCATGACGGCGGACATGTGGCGGGCGCTGCCGCCCCTGCTCGACACCCTGGCCGACGACCCGGCCGTCCGCGTGCTCGTGCTCACCGGCGAGGGCGGGACGTTCTGCGCCGGGGCCGACATCTCCTCACTGCGGGGGTCGGCCGCGGAGGCGCAGGGCCTCGCCGTGCGCGCGGAGGACGCGCTGGCCGCCTTCCCCAAGCCGACGATCGCCGCCGTACGCGGCTACTGCGTGGGCGGCGGGTGTCAGCTCGCCGCGGCGTGCGATGTGCGGTTCACGGACGAGCGGGCCTCGTTCGGGATCACTCCGGCGAAACTGGGCATCGTCTACCCGGCCTCCTCCACGCGGCGGTTGGTGTCCCTGGTGGGGCCCGCGACCGCCAAGTACCTGCTGTTCTCGGGCGAGTTGATCGACGCGGCGCGGGCCCTGCGTACCGGGCTGGTGGACGAGGTGCTGCCCGACGGTGAACTGGACGGGCGCGTCGCGGAGTTCGCCCGGATCCTCGTGTCCCGCTCACAGCTGACTCAGGCGGCGGCGAAGGAGTTCGCCGACGGCCGCACCGACCGGGACGGGTACTGGGCGCGGCAGGCGCGCGAGGGGGACGACACCGCGGAGGGGGTCGCCGCCTTCCTGGAGCGCCGGCCTCCGGAGTTCACGTGGACCACGTCCCTGCCCGGAGGGATCGAGGGATCAGCCGCTAGGAGAGGATGAAGCGGCTGCGGGAGCGGAGCTGTTCGACCAGGTGGGCGGGGGCCTTCTGCGGGGAGCCCGCGTCGTAGGGCGGCCGGGGGTCGTACTCCACCGCCAGCTGCACCGCCTGCGCGTGCTCGTCGCCCGCGATCCTGCCGAGCAGGGTGAGGCCCATGTCGATGCCGGACGAGACGCCGGCGGCCGTCACGTACTTGCCGTCGGTGACGACCCGCTCCCCCGTCGGCTCGGCGCCGAAGCGCTCCAGGTGGTCGAGGGCCAGCCAGTGCGAGGTCGCGCGGCGGCCCCTCAGCAGTCCGGCCGCGGCCAGCAGGAGTGAGCCCGTGCACACGGACGTCGTCCAGGTGCTGGTCGTGTCGGCCGTGCGCAGCCAGTCGAGGAGCGCCTCGTTCTCCATCTGCGGGGTCTGGCCCGGGCCTCCCGCGACCACCACGATGTCCGGGTGCGGGACCTCGGAGAGGGCCTTGTCGGCGGTGATGGCGAGGTTGCCGGTGTCGGTGCGGACGGGGCCGCGGTGCTCGGCGACGAAGACGGTTTCCGCTTCGGGGAGGCGGCCGAGGGTTTCGTAGGGGCCCACTGCGTCCAGGGCCGTGAAGCGGTCGAAGATGACGATGGCGATCTGCATGGCGTGCCCTTCGTTTGTGCGGGTTTTTTTGGCGGGGGGGCTGAGGTAGCGAGTGACGTGCGGGTTCGGTGGGGGCTTGTCGCGCAGTTCCCCGCGCCCCTTAAGCGCGGGCTGCGGTTCGGGGTGATGTGCCGGTTCGGTGGGGGCTTGTCGCGCAGTTCCCCGCGCCCCTTGAACGCGGGCTGCGGTTCGAGGTGATGTGGCGGCCCGGTGGAGGCTGATCGCGCCGTTCCCCGCGCCCCCGAAGGGCGCCCCGAGGGGGCGCCCACCGGGAGGCCGTTCACCGGGCGGGTGTCGGGTGGAAGCGGCGGCGGTATTCCGTCGGGGCCGTGCCCAGGGTCTTCACGAAGGCTCTGCGCATCGCCTCGGGGGTGCCGTAGCCGCTGGACCTCGCGATCTCCTCGACGCCGTCCGTGGTGTCCTCCAGGAGGCGGCGGGCGTGTTCGAGGCGGACCGAGTCGACGTAACGCCCGGGAGTCGTGCCCGTCTCGGCCTGGAAGGCGCGGGCGAAGTGGCGGGGCGACAGCCGGGCGCGGGCCGCGAGCCTCTCCACGCACAGGTCGTCGCCCGGGTGCTCGGTGATCCACTGCTGGACGTCCCTCAGGGGCGCCCGCCGGGCCGTCTGGGCGGACAGCTGGGCGCTGAACTGGGCCTGGTTCCCCGGGCGCCTGAGGAAGACCACGAGGTGGCGGGCCACGGCGAGCGCCGCATCCCGGCCGACGTCCTCCTCGACGAGCGCGAGGGCGAGGTCGATCCCGGCGGTGACCCCGGCCGAGGTGGCGACCCTGCCGTCGCGGACGTAGATCGGATCGGGGTCCACCTCGACGGCCGGGTGGTCGCGCGCCAGGCGCTCGCAGTACGCCCAGTGGGTCGTCACCCGGTGGCCGTCGAGCAGGCCCGCCCGGGCGAGCAGGATCGCCCCGGTGCAGACGGAGACAAGCCGCTCGGCGCGCGGACCGTGCTCGCGCAGCCAGTCGAGCACGCGCGGATCGGGGCCGCGCGAGCCCCGCCCGCCCGGGACGAGCAGGGTGTGCGGCGCGGGGGCGTCGACGAGCGCGTGGTCCGGGACCAGGGTCAGCCCGCTGGAGGTGCGCACCGGCCAGCCATCCAGTGAGGCGGTGTGGATGCGGTACGTCTCCCCGGGCGCGCCCGCCTGGAGGTCCGCACCCGCGAAGACCTCCACGGGGCCCGTGACGTCCAGGCTCTGGACGCCGTCGAAGAGGACGAGAAGGACGGTTCGGTGCGCCATGTGCCTGATTCTTCGCGGGAGCCCGGATGGCCGCAATGACGAGTAGCCCACCTTTCCTGCCATGCGGCTGCCTACGAGAGAGGGCAGGGCCGGATGGGTGCCCCACCATTCCATGCGTACCAACCAGTCGGTAACGTGCCGGGCATGACGACAGCCCTGCCGGAGCGTGCCGGACGCCGATGCCACAACGTCCTCAACCCGCTGCACTCGTGCCAGTACTTCTCACCCGAGCTCGGCGCGGAGATGGCCGCGGTGGGGGTGACGGACCGCAGCGCCGCCTACTTCGCGGCGCGTGCCGCGGCCATGGGGGCGGTGGGCCCGGGCACGGTCACGGCGACGTTCTACAACTTCCGCCACGAGCTGGTGGCGCGGCATGTGCCCGAGGTGTGGCGCATCGCCGCTCCGGAGGTGGTGCTCGCGGCACGCCTGCGTGTCGCGGACCGTCTGCTGCGACGGCTGCTCGGGGACGAGGTGATCGCCTCCAAGGAGGTCGCCGAGGCGGCGCAGCTCGCCCTGCGCGCCACGGAGGCGTGCACCAGGACCGCGCGCCCGCTGTACGCCGCCCACGCCGACCTGCCGGTGCCCGAGGAGCCGCACCTCGCGCTCTGGCACGCGGCCACGCTGCTGCGCGAGCACCGGGGCGACGGGCACCTCGCGGTGCTGCTCGCGGCGGAACTCGACCCTGTGGAGGCGCTGGTGAGCCACACCGCCACGGGCAAGGGCATGGCGCCGAAGTGGGTCCTGTCCTCCCGCGGCTGGCACCGAGAGGACTGGCACGCGGCCCAGGACCGGCTCCGGGAGCGGGGACTGCTCACCGCGGAGGGCGAGTTGACCGAGGCCGGTGTCGCCCTGCGCAAGGAGATCGAGGCGGACACCGACCGCCTGGACACGGCTCCGTACGAGCATCTGGGCACCGCCGGTGTCGAGCGCCTGACGGAGCTGGGTACGGGGCTGACGACGAAGGCGCTGGCCGCCGGCGCCTTCCCCGAGAGCGCGTTCGGAAAGGGCTGAACTCCCGCTTGTGTAAAGGCTTCTCAAAGTCCGCGGGGTTCGGATGCCGGATCCGAGGTACCCGTGCGTCTCCCGGCCGTACCGATCGGGAGACGAAAGGGGTAGCTCGTGTTCCGTGCCATCGCAGACGTGTTCCGGCAGATCGGCGGGGCCGTCGCCACCGTGGTGACGCTTCCGTTCCGGGCAGTGGCCCGGCTGTTCGGCGGCGCTTCCAGCTCCAGGCGCCGCGGCGGACGGACGCGCAGGGCCTGAACCGCAGAACGCTTCCGGAGCCGGACATGCCAAGGGCGTGTCCGGCTCCTCGCGTGTCCGGGCACGTCCGGCTCGCACTCCCGGCACGTCCGGTGCGCCCTTGATCCCCCGTTGTCGGTGCCACCTGCCACAATTGCCGCGCAACCTCAGTCAAGAAGGCGGTACGGGATCGTGACGACACCCCTCGTAGGGTCCATCGAAGGCAGGATCGCCGAGGAACTCGGCGTACGGGAGCGGCAGGTCAAGGCGGCCGTCGACTTGCTCGACGGCGGCTCGACGGTGCCCTTCATCGCCCGCTACCGCAAGGAAGCGACCGAGATGCTCGACGACGAGCAGCTGCGCACGCTCGAAGAGCGGCTGCGCTATCTTCGGGAGCTGGAGGAGCGGCGCTCGGCGATCCTCGACTCGGTGCGCGAGCAGGGCAAGCTCACCGACGAGCTGGCGGCGCGGATCCAGGGCGCGGAGACCAAGGCGCGGCTGGAGGACATCTACCTGCCGTTCAAGCCGAAGCGGCGCACGAAGGCGCAGATCGCCCGCGAGGCGGGCCTGGAGCCGCTCGCCGAGGGGCTTCTCAAGGACCCGTCCGTCGATCCCCTCGCCGCGGCCACGGCCTTCGTCGACGCCGGCAAGGGCGTCGCCGACCCGCAGGCGGCCCTCGACGGCGCCCGTTCGATCCTCACCGAGCGCTTCTCGGAGGACGCCGACCTGATCGGCGAACTGCGCGAGCGCATGTGGGTGCGCGGCCGGCTGGCCGCCAAGGTCAAGGACGGCAAGGAGGAGGCGGGCGCCAAGTTCGCCGACTACTTCGACTTCAGCGAGCCCTTCAAGGCGCTGCCCTCGCACCGCGTCCTCGCCATGCTGCGCGGCGAGAAGGAGGACGTTCTCGACCTCGTCCTGGAGCCCGAGGAGCCGTCCGAGCAGCCGGGCCCGTCCTCGTACGAGGGGATCGTCGCGCAGCGCTTCGGGATCGCCGACCGGGGGCGGCCGGGCGACAAGTGGCTGACGGACACGGTCCGCTGGGCCTGGCGCACCCGGCTGCTCGTCCATCTCGGCATCGACCTGCGGCTGCGGCTGCGCACGGCCGCCGAGGACGAGGCGGTCAACGTCTTCGCGACGAACCTGCGCGACCTGCTGCTGGCCGCCCCGGCGGGCACCCGCTCGACGCTGGGGCTCGACCCCGGCTTCCGTACGGGGGTGAAGGTGGCCGTGGTCGACGCGACCGGCAAGGCCGTCGCCACGGACGTCATCCACCCGCACGTCCCGGCGAACCGGTGGGACGAGGCCATCGCCAAGCTCGCCCGCCTCGCCAAGGAGCACGCGGTCGAGCTGATCGCCATCGGCAACGGCACGGCGTCCCGCGAGACGGACAAGCTCGCCGGTGAGCTCATCGCCAAGCACCCGGAGCTGAACCTCACGAAGGTGATGGTGTCCGAGGCCGGGGCGTCCGTGTACTCGGCGTCGGCGTTCGCCTCCCAGGAACTGCCCGGCATGGACGTCTCGCTGCGCGGCGCCGTCTCCATCGCACGGCGTCTGCAGGACCCGCTCGCCGAGCTGGTGAAGATCGACCCGAAGTCGATCGGTGTCGGCCAGTACCAGCACGACCTGTCCGAGGTGAAGCTCTCGCGCTCCCTCGACGCGGTCGTCGAGGACTGTGTGAACGGCGTCGGCGTGGACGTGAACACGGCGTCCACTCCCCTGCTCACCCGGGTCTCCGGCATCACCTCAGGGCTCGCCGAGAACATCGTGGCGCACCGCGACGCGAACGGCCCGTTCACCTCGCGCACCGCGCTGAAGAAGGTGGCGAGGCTCGGGCCCAAGGCGTACGAGCAGTGCGCGGGCTTCCTGCGGATCCGCGGCGGCGACGACCCGCTGGACGCGTCGAGCGTGCACCCCGAGGCGTACCCCGTGGTGCGCCGGATGGTGAAGACGGCGGGCAGCGGGGTCGGCTCGCTGATCGGCAACACGGGGGTGCTGCGCTCGCTGCGGCCGGACGACTTCGTGGACGAGAAGTTCGGTCTGCCGACGGTGACGGACATCCTGCGGGAGCTGGAGAAGCCGGGGCGCGACCCGCGACCCGCCTTCAAGACGGCGACCTTCAAGGACGGGGTCGAGAAGATCGCCGACCTGGAGCCGGGGATGGTGCTTGAGGGGGTCGTCACGAACGTGGCCGCGTTCGGGGCGTTCGTGGACGTCGGTGTGCACCAGGACGGACTCGTGCATGTCTCCGCGATGTCGAAGACCTTCGTGAAGGATCCTCGGGACGTGGTGAAGTCCGGGGACATCGTGAAGGTCAAGGTGCTTGAGGTCGACATTCCGCGGAAGCGGATCTCTTTGACCTTGCGACTGGACGACGATGCCTCGGCGGCTGCGCAGGAGGGTGGCTCCGGGCGGCCTCAGCGCGGTGGCGGGCGACCGCCTCAGCAGCGGGGCCGTTCCGGCGGCGGGAAGGGCGGGGGTTCGCGTCAGGCTGCCGCGCCCGCGCCCGGGAACAGTGCGATGGCTGACGCCTTGCGGCGGGCGGGGCTCGCCGACCCGAAGGGTCGGAACGGGCGGGGCTGAGTTCTGGGCCGCCGGGCCCGCGCCGTTGTGACGTGCGGGTCCGGTGGGGGCTGGCCGCGCAGTTCCCCGCGCCCCTAAAGGGCGAAAAACAGGGGCGCAGCCCCGTTTTTAGG
>NZ_JBHWZP010000207.1:0-16698 GCF_042728395.1 Streptomyces sp. NPDC060205 | reverse complement strand
GTTGCGGGCCGCTCGTGGAGGCCCGCAACGCCCCCTGGCTCTACCTGAGTTGCCTCAGGGAGTATGCGGGGCGGTTCCCTCGGTCAGGAGTTGACCTGCGCCGTCACCAGGCTGGAGAACGTCGTCAGGCGGGTGTAGACGCCCGGGTAGCCGGCGTCCGCGCAGCCGTAGCCCCACGAGGTGATGCCGGCGAGCTTGCCGCCGATGACGAGCGGGCCGCCGCTGTCGCCCTGGCAGGTGTCCACGCCGCCGGAGGTGTAGCCCGCGCACACCATGTCGGAGGAGATGTACGAGGAGCCGTACGCCGAGGAGCACGTCGAGTTGGACACGGTCGGGACCGTGGCCGTGCGCAGCTGGTTGGAGGACGAGCCGCCCGAACTGGTCGTGCCCCAGCCGAGGATGCGGGCCGTGGTGCCTGCCGTGTACAGGCTGGTCTCCGAGGCGGAGACATAGCTGATCGGCGTGTACGGCATCGACGTCGACAGGGTCAGGACGGCGACGTCGTCCCCCTCCTCGGCGTCCGTGTAGCTGGGGTTGATCCATATCTTGCTGACCCGGGCGACGGTGCCGTCGGTGCCGTTGCGGTAGGTACGGCCGCCGACCACGCGCACGCTGCTCGTGGTCTCGCCGACCATGCAGTGGGCCGCGGTGACGACCTTGGTGGCCGACACGAGGGTGCCGCCGCAGAACTGGCTCTGCGAGGCGGTGGTGATCTGCATGACGTACGGGTACGCGGCGGCCGTGGTCGTCGTGCCGCCGACGATGGGGGCGGGGGCGGCACTTGCGGTGGTCGCGCCGAGAAGACAGGTGGTCGCGGCGGCGGCGACGGCCGCGGTGGTGGCGGCGGCCTTCTTGGCAAAGGTGAGCCCGAACATGGATCTCCTCAGGAGTGCCGGTGGGGGGTGCACTGTGGGGTGGTGCGTCGGCCTGCGGGGGTGTGGTCCACGCTAGGAGTGGGGCGGGGGTGATCCCAATGAGGGAACTCCCTCGGGCGGTTACCGAGGGATAACCCTCGGTCACGTTCGCCCGGACGGGCGGGCGGGCGGGCGTTGTGGGTCGGCTGCGGCCCCGGTGGGGGCTGGTCGCGCAGTTCCCCGCGCCCCCAAAAGATTGCGCAGTTCCCCGCGCCCCCAAAAGATTGCGCAGTTCCCCGCGCCCCTGAAAGCCAAAAGATTGCGCCGTTCCCCGCGCCCCTTGAAAGCGACAAGACTGCGCCGTTCCCCGCGCCCCTGAACTGGGGCGCGGGGAGTTCACTCCCCCCGGTGCTGCCCCGCCGCCAAGCGCACGATGTCCACCCGGGAGCGGATGCCCAGCTTTCGGTAGACGCGGGTCAGCGTGGCCTCGACCGTCTTCACGCTGATGAACAGGCGCGCGGCGATCTCCCGGTTCGTGGCGCCCTCCAGGACGAGCGCCGCGACCTGACGTTCCGTCGAGGCCAGCCGGTCGAGATGCGGCAGCACCGACTCGGGGGCGGCCGGAGCGGAGACACCGGGGGAGGCCGCGGCGGGCGCGGAGCCGGCCGCGGCGACCGCGTCGAGCTGGCGCAGCCACGGCATCGCCCGGCAGCGCCGGAACAGCCGCGCCGCCTCGTCGTACGAGCCCCGCCCCGACTGCTCCGCGCGCAGCCGCGCCAGCGCGAACGCGGCCCGGGCCTCTTCGAGTCCGTAGCCGAGCTGCGCCAGCCGGTCCTGCGCCGACGTCAACTGCTGGGCCGCCGCCTCGTGTTGCCCGGTCGCGGCCTTCACGAGCGCCTCGGCCCGGTCCAGTACGGCCAGCACGCTCGCCCGCCGCAGCCGTACCGCGTGCTCGCGGGTGGCGGTGATGACGTCCTGCGCCTCCGCCGGTTCGCCGACCAGGACGAGCGCCTCGGCGAGGTCGCCGTGCCAGCGGCCTCGCGCCGGATCGGAGATGCCGAGCCGCTGCTCCGACTCCCGGGCCCGGCGCAGCGAGCGGACCGTGCCGGCCGCGTCCCCGGCCACCAGCTGGGCGTGCCCGAGCGCGCCCAGGGCGCGGGAGAGGTAGATCAGGTCGCCGTCGTCCTCGGCCCGCCGCACCGCGTCCCCAGCGAGCACCAGCGCCCGGTGCACGTCGCCGCCCGCGGCCTCGGCGAGCGAGGTGAACATGTTGCCCGCGGCCTCGCCGATGCCGGTGTCCCGGGCGAGCCGCAGACTCTCGTGGGCGAGGTCGAGCGCCCGGCCGCAGTGCCCGGAACGCAGTTCGGTCTCCGCGAGCCCGCGCAGGAAGTGGACCTCGCTCTCGACGATGCCGCGTCTGCGCACCTCGCCGAGCAGCCGGGTGATCGAGACTCTGGCGTCCGTGAGCTGGTCGCTCATGATCAGCCAGCGGAAGCGGGTGGCGCCGGCGCCGTTGTGGTCGACGGCGACCCGCAGGTCCTGGGGCTCCGCGAGGGCCTTCTCCAGGGTCACCGGGGCCGCGGGGTGCCCCATCAGGGTCTCCATCTGGGCCTGGAAGGACAGGGCCAGCAGCTCGGTGCTGCGGTCGCCCGCGGTGGCCGCCAGCCGTGCCGCGCGGGCGGCCTCCTCGCGGCCCTTGTCCATCGCGCCCTCCACGAGGAGCGCCCGCCACGCCAGTTGGTAGCGGACCAGCGCCAGCAGCCGCGGGTCCTCGCCCGCGTCCGCGAGGGCCTGCGGGAACACGGCCTCGACGTCGGCCATCGCCTGCCCGGCCGCGTCGATCACGACCATCCAGGCGCGGACCCGCACGGCCGGGTCCGTCGCGCGTTCCAGGACGTCGCGGGCCACCTCGCGGGCGAGGTCGATCTCGCCGGAGGTCAGCGCGTCCTCGGCGGACCGCAGCCGCCGCTCGTCGGCGCCGACGCGGCTGCCGGCCGGGGTGTGCCGGGCGGCTAGCAGTCCGAGCTGGGCCGCCACGGAGGGCGCGCCGCGGTCCCGGGCCAGGGCGGCGGCCTCGGAGAGCCGTTCGGCGACCTGCTCGTCGGTGCCGGTGGTGGCCAGCGCGAGATGCCGGGCCCGCTCGATCGGCTCGGAGGCGGCCGTCGACAGGGCGGCATGGGCGGCCCGCCGTTCCTGGGGGGTCGCCTGCGCGTACAGCGCGGCCGAGACGAGGGGGTGCGCGAACCGTACGGCGCCCTCCTGGCCGTCCGGGCCGTGGCCGTCGGGGCCCTGGGCGGCCACCAGCCCGAGGGAGGCGGCCAGCGCGATCTCGGCCTCCGCGTCCGGACGGCCCGCGGACTCCAGCAGCGACTGGGTGGGGCGGGCTCCGGCGCTTGCCACCAATAGCGTCTGCCGGGCCTCGGCGGACAGCAGCTCCAGACGGCTGAGCACGAGGGCGCGCAGCGAGGTCGGTACCGGCAGCGGTTCGCCGGGCCGGGGAGGCGTCGGGCTCTCGGCGAGGGCCCGGCCGATCTCCAGCGCGAAGAGGGGGTTGCCGCCGCTGGTGTGGTGGATGTCCCGCAGGGTCGAGCGGCGCAGCCCGGTGTAGCCGCGGGCGGTCAGCAGCTCGGAGGTCTGCGGCCGCGACAGCGGGGCCAGCCGCAGGGCCAGCGTCTCCGGCGGATACGCGCGTAGATACGGGTCGTGCTCCTGCTCCTTGGGTTCCGTGCCGGTACGCACCGCGCCGAGCATCCGCACCGGCATGCCGCCGAGGCGCCGGGCGGCGAACGCGAGCAGTTCGGCGCTGGGCGCGTCCAGCCACTGCAGATCGTCGGCGACGAGCAGGACGGGCCCCTTGGCCGCCAGCGCGCGCAGCACCGAGAGCACGGCGAGCCGCAGCGCCAGACCGTCCTGGTGCAGGGACGATTCGGCGCGCCCGGTGAGGGCCGCTTCGAGTGCGGCCTGCTGCGGGGCGGGCAGCGCGTCCGCGACCTCGTCGGCGACCAGGCCGAGCAGATCGACCAGCGCCAGGAACGGGAGATGCGATTCGGACTCCGTGGCGGAGCAGCGCAACACGGTCCGGGCCGATTCGGCGTATTCCGCAGTAATTGCCCGCAGGACGGTCGACTTTCCTATTCCGGGCGGACCGTGCAAGAGGAGGCTGCCCCCTCGGGAGAGCTGGCCGCGTGCTCGTCCGAGCAGCTCCTCCCGCCCGATGACCTGGCCGGAACGGGGTCTGACAGGCTCTTCGAAATCCCGTCGCACGCGCACCGCTCCCCTCAAGTCGTGTCCGGAACAATCTTATGCAAAGAGCCCCTGAATTTCGGGGGGTTCGACCGTGAGGGAAATAACAGAGATTCGGTATACGGGATTTCATGGCACCCGCACATGTATGAAACACGCGGAGTGGTACGGACCTTCACGGCAGCAGCCCCGCCCGCCGCGCCGCCACCACGGCCTCCAGCCGCGTATGGGCGCCCAGCTTGCGCATCGCCGACCGCAGATACGCCTTCACCGTCTCCGCGCTCAGCCCGAGCAGCTCCCCGGCCCCCGCGTTGGTCCTGCCGACGGCCACACAGCTGAGAACGTCCAGCTCACGCGGGGTGAGCCGGATCTGCCCCGCGGACTGGAGGGAGCCGGCCGACCGGAGCGATCCCGGCGGCCGGACCGATCCGGGCGAGCCCGCCGCTCCGGCCGTCCACGCCGGTCCCGGCGAGGCCGCCAGCGTCTCGCAGACGGACAGCAGCTCGGCCCGCAGCGCCGGGTCCACGACCCGCGGGGCCAGCGCGCGCAGCGCCCCGTGCGCCTCCCGGAGCCGCTCCCAGGCGACACCTTCCGCCCCCTGCGCCCCCGCGCGCCTCCCCGCCCTCTCGGGCGCCCCCGGCTCCCGTGCCGCCGCCAGCAGGCCGTACGCCTCGTCCCGTACGGCCAGTGACTGCTCCACGTCCCGGGCCGCCTCCACCGCCGCGGACAGCGTGCGGTCGCCGAGAGGCTGGGCCGAGCGCAGGGCGCCGTACAGGACACCGCGCACCCGGCGGCGTACGACGACAGGCACCGCGAGGACGGAGCGCAGCCCCTCCGCGGCGACCGCGACGTCGTACTCGTGGCTGATCCGCCGGGACGAGGAGTAGTCCGTCACGGCGCACGGCCGGACCAGGGCGACCGCCTTGCCGCCCAGACCGCTGCCCGAGGACACCGCGAGCGCGCTCAGCGCGGCCGTCGTCGTGCCGTTCAGCTCGCTGATGCGGACCTGCGCGCGGCCCGGTTCGACCAGCCCGCCGAAGGTGACGGCAAGGCCCGTCTCCCTCCGCAGCCGCATCAGCGCGCCGCGCATCTCCACCGTGTCGGCGCCGCCAGTTGCCACGTGCTCGTCCCTTCACCGTCACGCACCCCCCGTCCGGGGGTAGTGAGACCCGCATCACGGATTACACGATGGGGGAGAGCCACCCGGCAATGGTCCGGGACCGAGGAGGACTGATGACGACGCCGCCGACGACGCCGGCCCACTCCGCGCCTACGGAGCCCACGGAGAGCTTCCGCGCGGCGCGGGACTTCCTGCTGGCGCACCGCGAGGACTACACGAAAGCGTACGAGGGCTTCTCCTGGCCCCGTCCGGAGTACTTCAACTGGGCACTCGACTGGTTCGACGTCATCGCGGCCGGCAACTACCGCACCGCGCTGCACATCGTCGAGGAGGACGGCTGCGAGATCGAGCTGTCCTTCGCCGAGCTGTCCCTGCGCTCCGACCGGGCCGCGGGGTGGCTGCGCGAGCTGGGCGTCCGCGCCGGAGACCGCATCCTGGTCATGCTCGGCAACCAGGCCGAGCTGTGGGAGACCGCGCTCGCCGCGATGAAACTGCGCGCCGTGGTCATCCCCGCCACACCCCTGCTGGGCCCGGCCGACCTGCGCGACCGCGTCGAACGCGGCCGGGTCCGGCACGTCGTCGTGCGCGCCGAGGACACGGCCAAGTTCGACGAGGTGCCCGGCGACTACACACGTGTCGCGGTGTCGGCGACAGGGCCGGCGGCAGCCCACCAGGCTGCGCGCGCGGGCTGGCACGCCTACGAGGAGGTCCATGGGCGCGCCTTCGAGCCCTTCACGCCGGACGGTCCCACCCGGGCCGACGACCCGCTGATGCTCTACTTCACCTCGGGCACCACCGCCCGCCCCAAGCTCGTCGAGCACACCCACGTCTCGTACCCCGTCGGTCACCTGGCGACCATGTACTGGATCGGTCTCAAGCCCGGTGACGTGCATCTGAACATCGCCTCGCCCGGCTGGGCCAAGCACGCCTGGTCGAACCTCTTCGCCCCCTGGAACGCGGAGGCGACCGTCTTCATCCACAACTACACGCGCTTCGACGCGGGCCGGCTGATGGCGGAGATCGAGCGGGTCGGGGTGACCACGTTCTGCGCGCCGCCCACCGTGTGGCGCATGCTCATCCAGGCCGACCTGAGCCGGCTGCGTACGCCCCCGCGCGAGGTCGTCGCCGCCGGTGAACCGCTCAACCCCGAGGTCATCGAGCAGGTGCGCAGGGCGTGGGGCGTCACGATCAGGGACGGTTTCGGGCAGACCGAGACGGCCGTCCAGGTGTCCAACAGCCCGGGTCAGCCGCTGAAGACGGGGTCGATGGGACGGCCGAGCCCCGGCTACCGCGTCGAACTGCTCGACCCGGTGACGGGCGCCCCGGGTGCGGCCGAGGGCGAGATCGCGCTCGACCTGTCCGTGCGCCCCGTGGGCGTCATGACCGGCTACCACGGCGACCCCGACCGCACGGCCGAGGCGATGGCGGACGGCTATTACCGCACCGGCGACATCGGCTCGCGCGACGCCGACGGGTATGTCACTTATGTGGGGCGGTCGGACGACGTCTTCAAGGCAAGTGACTACAAGATCAGTCCCTTCGAGCTGGAGAGCGCGCTCCTGGAGCACGAAGCCGTCGCCGAGGCCGCCGTCGTGCCCGCGCCGGACGACCTGCGGCTCGCGGTCCCGAAGGCGTACATCGTGCCGGCGGAGGGCTGGGAGCCGGGCCCCGACACCGCGAAGGTCCTCTTCGAGCACTCGCGCACGGTTCTCGCGCCGTACAAGCGCATCCGCAGGCTGGAGTTCGGTGAGCTGCCCAAGACCGTGTCCGGGAAGATCCGGCGCATCGAGCTGCGCGAGGCCACGGCGGCGGGTTCCGACGCCGAGTACCGCGAGGAGGACTTCCGATGACCGATCCGACGACCGCCCCGACGACCGAACGGACGCCCACGCAGCTGTCGTACGCGCACGGGGTGAGCGGCACCGGACTGCTCGGGGACACGATCGGGGTCAACCTCGACCGGGCGGTGGCGCGTTGGCCGGACCGCGAGGTGCTCGTCGACCTGCCCTCGGGACGCCGCTGGACGTACGCCCGCTTCGCCGCGGACGTCGACCGGCTGGCGTGCGCACTCCTCGCGAGCGGCGTCACCAAGGGCGACCGGGTGGGCATCTGGGCGGTCAACTGCCCCGAATGGATGCTCGTCCAGTACGCCACCGCCCGCATCGGCGCGGTCATGGTGAACATCAACCCCGCCTACCGCACCCACGAGGTCGAGTACGTCCTCAAGCAGGCCGGCATCTCCCTGCTGTTCGCCTCGCTCAGCCACAAGACGAGCGACTACCGGGCGATGGTCGGTCAAGTACGCGGCGCATGCCCGCAGTTGCGGGAGACCGTGTACGTGGGTGACGCGACCTGGGACGCGCTGCTCGACCGTGCCACCCCGGAACTGGGCGAGCAACTCCCGCTACTGGCACGCGAGTTGTCCTGCGACGACCCGATCAACATCCAGTACACCTCGGGCACGACAGGCTTCCCCAAGGGCGCGACCCTCTCCCACCACAACATCCTCAACAACGGCTATTTCGTGGGCGAGTCGATCGCCTACACCGAGCGGGACCGCATCTGCGTACCGGTGCCGTTCTACCACTGCTTCGGCATGGTGATGGGCAACCTCGCGGCCACCTCGCACGGCGCCTGCATCGTCATTCCCGCGCCGTCCTTCGAACCCGCGGCGACGCTCCGGGCGGTGCAGGAGGAGTACTGCACCTCGCTGTACGGCGTACCGACGATGTTCATCGCGGAGCTGAACCTTCCGGAGTTCGCGCAGTACGACCTCTCCTCCCTGCGGACCGGCATCATGGCGGGCTCGCCCTGTCCGGTCGAGGTGATGAAACGGGTGGTCTCCGAGATGCACATGGCGGAGGTGTCCATCTGCTACGGCATGACCGAGACCTCGCCCGTGTCCCTCCAGACGCGCCGGGACGACGACCTGGAGCACCGCACCGGCACGGTCGGGCGGGTCCTGCCGCACATCGAGGTCAAGGTGGTCGACCCGGCGACCGGTGTCACGCTGCCGCGCGGCTCCGCGGGCGAGCTGTGCACCCGCGGCTACAGCGTGATGCTCGGCTACTGGGACGAGCCCGAGAAGACCGCCGAGGCGGTCGACGCGGGGCGGTGGATGCACACCGGGGACCTGGCGGTGATGCTCGACGACGGATACGTACAGATCGTCGGCCGGATCAAGGACATGATCATCCGGGGCGGCGAGAACATCTACCCGCGCGAGATCGAGGAGTTCCTGTACGCGCACCCGAAGATCGCCGACGTGCAGGTGGTCGGCGTGGCGCACGAGCGGTACGGCGAGGAGGTGCTGGCCTGCGTGATCCCCCGCGACCCCGCCGATCCGCCGACGCTGGCGGAACTGCGCTCCTTCTGCGAGAACCGCCTGGCCCACTACAAGTCACCCAGCCGACTGCGCATCATGGACACCTTCCCGATGACGGTCTCGGGAAAGGTACGCAAGATCGAACTCCGAGAACAGCACGGACAACCGGACTAGCCCTTCGGAGCAGGGCAGGCCCGCCCCCGCAAGGGGCGCGGGGAACGGCGCGAGCAACCACGACGCTCCCGCAGGTTAAAACGTCCGCAGCCTCCACCCCCGCAAGGGGCGCGGGGAACGGCGCGAGCAACCACGACGCTCCCGCACGTTCAGACGTCCGCAACCCCCCACCCCCCAAGGGGCGCGGGGAACTGCGCGACCAGCCACAGCGAACCCGCACCCACAACACCCCACCCCTGGAAGGGGGACCCGGCGGGGGGCGGGCCGCCCATGCCCCCCGCCTATGCCCCTGACCCCTGCACCGGACGGTGCCCCACGCTCCTACCCGCCCCCCAAACACCCCCACGCGCTCACTCACACGTGTCTCGAACAGCCAATTCGCCGACGCGATGAGGACTACAACGGGTCACTTCGGCGGTCGCACGACCGCGACGTCCGACGGGGGAGCGGTGAATATGCGATTCGGACTGCACAGCGCGCAGGCACGCAGACGCATGTGGTTCGCCGTATGCGCGGTGGCACTCGCGGCTCTGGCCGCGATCCTGCGCTTCTGGTGGCAGGACTCGGCCACCGCCGGCGTCCTGCTGACAGCCCTCGGCGCCTTCATGTCGGTCGCCGCGCTGATGGCCGACGTACTGCGCGGCGACTCCACCCCGCGCCCGGACGGCGACGGGGCGCACCGGCGCCGGGCGGTCGAGGCGCTCGCGGAGGCCGTACGGGAACAGTGGGCCGCCGAGGCACGGCTGCGGCGTCTTCAGGACCCCGCGCCGCTGGAGGTGGACTGGGCCCTGGCGGACCGCCGCCTCGCCGACCACCCGTACAACATCCCGCCCGGCGCCGTACTGCCCCGCCCCCGAGCGGGCGGCGGCGCCCCGAGCCTCACGGCTCCGGGCTCCGCGGCCCCGGGGCCCGCGGATCCGACCGCCCCGGACCGGGACCCCGCGGATCCGCCCGCCCCGGATCCGGCCGCCGCGCCGCCGGGCCGGCGCGTCGTGGTCCTGGGCGAGCCCGGATCGGGCAAGAGCGTGCTGGCGATGCGGTACGTCCTGGACCGGCTCACGGCCCGCCAGGAGGGCGGACCGGTCCCGGTGATCTTCCCGCTCGCCTCGTGGGACCCCCTGCGCGCACCGCTGCGCGACTGGCTCGCGGCCCGGCTCGCCGCCGACTACCGGCCGCTGGCCGCGCAGGCGGACGACCGGCGCACCCTGGCCCGGGTCCTGGTCGACACGGGCCTGGTCGCCCCGGTCCTGGACGGCTTCGACGAACTGCCCCGCCCCGCCCGCGCGATGGCCGTACGCCGGATGAACGCCGAACTCGACCCGGGCGCACCCCTGTTGCTGACCAGCCGGGGCGACGCCTGGGCCGCCGCGGTGGACGAGGGCGACGTCCTCACGGGCGCCGAGGTGGTGGGGCTGCGGCCACTGGACCTCGTACGGGCCGGGGCGCATCTGGAACGCTCGGCGCGGCCGTTGCGCGTGACGGCGGACGGCGTCCCGCACACCGTGTGGACGCCGGTGCTGCGGAAACTGGCGGAGCGGCCCGACCTGCCACTGGCCAGGGCGCTCACCACACCGCTGATGGTCGCCCTGGCCCGCACGGTCTACGGCGACACCTCCCGCGACCCTGCGCCGCTGCTCGACCCACGGCGTTTTCCCACGGTGGCGGCGGTGGAGGGACACCTCCTGGAGGCGTTCGTCCCCGCGGCGTTCGCGGACGCCGGCCCGGGGGCCGCCGCCGACGCCACCCGCCGGCTCACCGTGCTGGCCCGGGGGCTGCACCGCCGTGGCACGGGCCGGCTGGCCTGGTGGGAGCTGGAGTCACTGGTGCCGCGGACCCTCGCGCTGTACGCGCCGGGCCTGCTCGCCCTCACCGTGCTGTCCTTACTCCTGCTGCCGGTCACCCTGGCCCGCGCGGTCGACGACCTGGCCGGCCTTGAGGACGTGCTGTCCCTGGTCGCCCTGCTCGTCGGCCAGACACTCGGGTTCGCGTTCGGGGTCCGCTACCTGCTGCCGTCCGGGCGGCGGGGGCCGCGAGGGACCGTCGGCCCGGACCCGGGTTTCCGGCGGCGGCAGGCGCTCGTCACCACCGGGGTGAGCGCGCTGATGTGGTCGGGCTACGCGTACTTCGACGATCTGCGCTTCGGGTTCCGCTTCGGCGGGGTCACCGACGGCTGGATGCCGGATCTGCTCGGCGGATTCCTGTTCTCGCAGCTGTTCACCCTCTATCTCGGCATCGCCGGGCTCTCCCGGCGGCCGACCCCGCTCGGACTGCCCTGGACCGGGGTCATGAGCCGGACGGCGGCCCGGCTGGGCGGGGCCGTGCTGGCGGCGGCCGGAACCGTCACCGCGGGCGTGGCCCTGCTGGGCCGCGAGGGCAGTCCGTGGACCGTGCTGCTCGGCACCACCTGCGCGGCGGCGGGTACGGCCCTGATGGCGAGCGGGACGAGCCGGGGCGGCCAGGACGGGGCGCACACCCCGCGTGCCGGGCGGATCGCCCGCCGGTTCGTGACGGGCGCGGTCAGAGGCACCGCCGCGGCGATGGTGATCGGGGTGGCCTCCTGCACGGCGGGAGGGTTCGCGGCGGTGGGCGTGACCGTGCTCAAGTCCCGTACGACCGTGGACCTGACGGACCGCACCATCGACGGCTGGTACTTCTCCGAGCGGGCCGGAGTACGCAGCGCCGTCTCGCGGCGGACCCTGCGGGGCGGTCTGCTGCTGCCCGGGGACGGCGCGCGCCCGGTGGCCTTCCCCGGGTCGACCCGGCCGCCGAACTGCACGATGCCCCTGCTGCCCCGGCGCCGGTGCGTGGACTTCGTGTCACGGCGCACGGTCTTCGAGTCGCGCGACGGTGCCGTGGTCGCGCTCCTCACCCCGGGCGCCGGCCCCCGCACGACGGCGGTCCACCCGACGAACCTGCGGTCGGTCCTGCCGGACGAGGGCCGGGACTGGCTGACCCAGGGGCCCGCGGCGGGCGTACTGGCCCGCGATCTGCCCCCGGTGCTGGTCGGGGGGCTGCTGATCGGAGTGGTGGGCGGCTGCGTGTGCGGGGTCTACCGCGCGCTGAGCGTGCCGTCGGACCTGATGCGCGCGGCGAGTCCCGGCCTCTCGCTGCGCACCGACCGGACCGCGTCCCTGACCAGGGGCGGCATGGTGGCCCTGCTCGTGGCCCTCGTGTGCGTGCCCGTCGTGGCGACGCCCGGCGACTGGGGCGGTCTGGTGCACCTGGGTACGCAACTGTGGCTGCCGCTGGGCACGGCGGCGCTGGCGTTGAGCGCCTGGGGCCGTTTCCTGGTCGCGCGCACCTGGCTGGCGGCGACCGGGCAGCTGCCGTGGCGGCTCATGGCGTTCCTGGACGAGGCGCACCAGCGGGGCGTGCTGCGCCAGTCGGGGGCGGGGTTCGAGTTCCGCCACCTGCGGCTGCAGGCGCAGCTCGCCACCGGGCCGACGGCGGACGTGGTGGCGGCCCGGTCCCCCGGATCGAGGGGGGTCCCGGACGCGTCCGACGCCCCGGACATGGACGAGGGTTTCGATCTCCACCACCGCACGCCCTAGGTGTGCTGCCCGGGCCGCTCCATCGGCAGGTACATGCACACCCGGGGCCTGCGGTCGAGGCCCTGCTCGGCCTCCCCGGCGCGGACTCTTCGCAGTCCCGGGGTGAGGTCGGCCTCCGGCAGCACACGGAAGCCGAGCCGCTCGTAGTAGGGCGCGTTCCAGGGGACCTCGGAGAAGGTCGTGAGCGTGAGTCCGGTCAGCCCCTGCTCCAGCGCGCGCTCGGCGGCGTACGCGATCAGGGTCCGGCCCACGCCCTGGTGCGCGGCGTCCGGGTGGACGGAGACCTGCTCGATGTGGAAGGCGCCGTCCAGGGGTTCACCGATCAGGTACGCGACGGGCCGGCCCGTGGCGTCCTCGGCGACCCAGGCGTGGCCCGCCTTGCGGAAACGCTCCAGGACGTCGAGCGCGGGGGGCTCGTCGTCGGCGATCTCCGGCATGCCGAAGATACGGAAGGGCTCGCCCGTGGCCCGTTCGATGTCCTGGAGCAGCGGGAGGTCGGCGGAAGTGGCCGCTCTGACGGTCATGGGGTCAAGTATGCGACTCCCCGGCCGAGTTGGTGCGATCACGCGCCGGTCGCGACGAGGTCGTCGGCGAGGCTGTTCGCGGGCTGCGGGGTACCGGTGAGGTCCAGCACGAACAGGGGGACGCCCAGTGAGTCGGCGCGGGCGCGGGCGTCCTTCTCGTAACCGGCCAGCGAGAAGTAGACGCAGCGGGACGACTCCGTCATCGCCGTCAGCCACAGGCACTCCACGTCCCGCAGGTCGGCGGGCCGCACGGTCGGGTCCACCTGGGCGACCATGCCGCGGGCCGCGAGCCCTATGCCGGAGGGCGGGCGCTGGTCGGCCCGCCGGATGTCCCGGTACCCGAGCCAGCGCAGATACAGCGCGGCGGCGGTCACCGCGTCCCGGGCCGTCCGGATGGTCACCGGCTGGAACGCTGGGCGGGGTGCCGGTTCGGCACGCGGGAGGGGGAGCGACACGGCAGCGGGCAGCCGCGGGGGCCGCCCCGGCGGTCGCGCCCCCGGCCGAGGTCCCGCCCCGCCGGCCGCGGCTTCCGCGGGCGCGGCGCTGCCGGTGCCTTCGGCGTGACCGCGGCCAGGGCTACCGGAGCGGTCCGGGCCGCCCGACCCGTCCGTAGTGCCCGAGCCGGCCGGGCCGCCCGAGCTTGACGGGGTGTCCGATCCGTCCGTGGTGCCCGAGCTGGCCGGGCCGTCCGAGTCTGACGGTGTGCCCGACCCGTCCGTAGTGCCCAAGCCGGCCGGGCCGCCCGAGCCTGACGGTGTGCCCGATCCGTCCGTAGTGCCCGAGCTGGCCGGGCCGTCCGAGCTTGACGGTGTGCCCGACCCGTCTGTAGTGCCCGAGCCGGACGGGCTGTCCGAGTCGGCCGGGTTGCCGAGGGCGGTCGGGCGATCTGAGCTGTCCAGGTCGTCCGGGCGGACAGGGCCGCCCGGGCCGGCAGGGTTGTTCCGGCCGTCCGAGCCGATAGGGCTGTCGGGGCCGGCCGGGCGGTCTGAGCCGTGCGGGCCGACCGGGCGGACGGGGTCGCCCGGGGCGACGGAGCTGTCCGCGCCTGCCGGGTGGCCTGAGCCGACCGGATCCGCCGAGCGGGCCGAACCCACCGGATCGTCCGAGCCGACCGGACCGTCCAGGCCGACCGGACCCACTGAGCCGCCCGGGCTGTCCGGGCCGACCCGGTCGTCCGGGTCCTCGGCGCCGGAGGCGTGTGCCTCGGTGGCCGCCCCAGAACGCGCGTCGGTTCCGTCGAGCCCCGTCCCGGCGCGCTCTGCCCCGCCGGGCCCTGCCCCCTGCCGACCGGGCCCGGCGCGTCCGATCCCGGCGAGACCCGTCCCGGTGAGGCCGCTCTCCGTGAGGCCCGTTCCCGTCCGGTCGGTTTCCGCGAGGCCCGTTTGCGCCCGGTCGGTCTCCGCGAGGCCCGCTCCCGTCCGGTCGGTCTCCGCGAGGCCCCTTTCCGCGAGGCCGGGCGCATCGGCATCGGGGTGCGCGGGATCGGTGGCATCCCGATCGGCGTGGGCGGGGTCGGTGGGGGCGGAGCCGGTGGCCGGCGGGGCGGTCTCGGCTGTCACCGGTACGCGCAGTACCGTCCCGCACGGGCAGCCGAGTTCCGGCCGGGGCCACTGGTCCGCGCGGCCGCAGGTCGAGCAGGGGATCGTCACCCAGCCCTCGTCCCAGGTGTGGTGGGTGATGGACTCGGGGGCCGCCCCCGAGTCCAGCGCGGGAGTGACCGGCGCACCGCACGCGCACGGGTACGTCGGCGCCGCATAGACATGCTCGCGCCGACAGGCCGGACACGTCACCGGCACGCTCTCGGCCATGACTCTCTCCAGAACACGTGACACCGAACCGCAGGGGAGCTGCGCCTCCATCGTCCTCCGGAACGCCGTCCACCGGCAGGGAATCGATCGGACGCCCCAGGATTCGCCGCGCACGCGACCCCACCGCGCGCCCTTGACGCCCTCCGGCCGCCCACCTACATTGCTTCCAGATAGTAGAAGTTAGTTTCCGTAATACGGAATTTGAAGCTCTCCGCGGGGCGCGACGGGAGCCCGAATCCGGCAGCCGAAGCAGGAGTACGCAATGGCCCGTATGACCGCTGCCCGCGCGGCAGTCGAAATCCTCAAGCGCGAGGGCGTCACCAACGCGTTCGGTGTCCCGGGCGCGGCGATCAACCCCTTCTACGCGGCGCTCAAGGCGTCCGGCGGCATAGCCCACACCCTGGCCCGCCATGTCGAGGGCGCCTCCCACATGGCGGAGGGCTACACCCGTACCGCGCCCGGCAACATCGGCGTCTGCATCGGGACGTCAGGACCCGCCGGCACCGACATGATCACCGGTCTGTACTCCGCGACCGGCGACTCCATCCCGATCCTGTGCGTCACGGGACAGGCCCCGACCGCCGTGATCCACAAGGAGGACTTCCAGGCCGTCGACATCGCGTCGATCGCCAAGCCCGTCGCCAAGATGGCGGTCACCGTGCTGGAGGCCGCCCAGGTCCCGGGCGTCTTCCAGCAGGCCTTCCATCTGATGCGTTCGGCCCGCCCGGGCCCGGTCCTCATCGACCTGCCCATCGACGTGCAGCTCACCGAGATCGAGTTCGACCCGGACACGTACGAACCGCTGCCGGTCTACAAGCCGGCCGCGACGCGCGCCCAGGTCGAGAAGGCGATCGCGCTGCTGAACGAGTCCGACCGGCCGCTGATCGTCGCGGGCGGAGGCGTCATCAACGCCGATGCCTCCGAACTGCTGGTGGAGTTCGCCGAGTTGACCGGCGTCCCGGTCGTCCCCACGCTCATGGGCTGGGGCATCCTCCCCGACGACCACGAGCTGAACGCCGGCATGGTCGGCCTGCAGACCTCGCACCGCTACGGCAACGCGACCTTCCTGGAGTCCGACTTCGTCCTCGGCATCGGCAACCGCTGGGCCAACCGCCACACCGGCAAACTCGACGTCTACACGGCCGGACGCAAGTTCGTGCACGTCGACATCGAGCCCACCCAGATCGGCAAGATCTTCGCCCCGGACTTCGGTATCGCGTCCGACGCGAAGGCGGCACTGGAGCTGTTCGTGTCGGTGGCACGGGAGTTGAAGGCCGCGGGCAGGCTGCCGGACCGGTCCGCGTGGGCCGAGGCCGCCCAGGAGAAGAAGGCGTCACTCCAGCGGCGTACGCACTTCGACGACATCCCCATCAAGCCGCAGCGCGTCTACGAGGAGATGAACAAGGCCTTCGGCCCGGAGACGCGGTACGTCACCACCATCGGCCTCTCCCAGATCGCCGGCGCGCAGATGCTGCACGTCTACCGGCCCCGGCACTGGATCAACTGCGGTCAGGCGGGCCCCCTGGGCTGGACCGTCCCGGCCGCGCTCGGCGTCGCCAAGGCCGACCCCGGGGCGCAGGTGGTCGCGCTCTCCGGCGACTACGACTTCCAGTTCATGATCGAGGAACTGGCCGTCGGGGCCCAGCACCGGATCCCGTACGTCCATGTGCTCGTGAACAACGCCTACTTGGGCCTCATCCGGCAGGCCCAGCGCGGGTTCGACATCGACTTCCAGGTCAACCTGGAGTTTGAGAACATCAACTCTCCTGAGCTGGGCGTGTACGGGGTCGACCACGTCAAGGTCGTCGAGGGGCTCGGCTGCAAGGCGATCCGGGTGACCGATCCGGGTGAGCTGGGCGCCGCCTTCGAGCAGGCGAAGAAGCTGGCCGCCGAGTTCCAGGTGCCGGTGGTCGTCGAGGCGATCCTGGAGCGCGTCACCAACATCTCGATGTCCACGACCAACGACATCAGCAACGTCGTGGAGTTCGAGGAGATCGCGACCGAGCCGGGCCACGCGCCCACGTCCATCAGGACCCTGAAGGTCTGACCCCCGCCAAGCCCTCCCTCACGAGCCGAGGCCCCGTCCTGAGTCTTCAGGC
>NZ_JBHWZP010000206.1:0-16700 GCF_042728395.1 Streptomyces sp. NPDC060205 | reverse complement strand
GCTTTTCCGTCCACGGCCTGAGCGGTCTCGCCTCAGCGGAGCATCACCCTTGTGTGTCGCGGAGCACCGAGCGCAGGAACTCCGCGCTGCTCCACACGTCGTCGACGGGCCCCTTGCCGGCGGGCTCGTCGGTGAGGATGGTGTCCTGCTCCAGGACGTACCAGCCGTCGTAGCCGCGGGCCCCGAGGTGGCTCACGATGGCCCGGACGTCCACGTCACCGGCGCCGAGCGGCCGGTACATGCCGTCCCGGACGGCGTCCGTGTAGCTGAGGCGCCCCGACCGGACCTTGGCGGCGAGGGCGGCGTCCACGTCCTTCATATGGGTGTGGGCGATCCGCTCGGGGGCCTGCCGGGTCAGCTCGGCGGGGTCGGTGCCGCCGATCAGCAGGTGGCCGGTGTCGAGGCAGAGCGAGATCGCGGAGTGCTCCAGCACCCGCTGCACCTCCTCGCCGTTCTCGACCATCGTGCCGACGTGCGGGTGCAGCACCGCCTGTACGCCCCGTTCGGCGGCCAGCGCGGTCAGGCGGTCCAGGTTGGAGAGCAGCAGCTTCCAGCCGTCGGCGTCCAGCTCGGGCCGGGAGTCGTACCCGTCCTGCCCCGTGACCGCCGACAGGACGAGGACGTCGGCCCCGGACGCGGCATAGCTCTCCAGGAGCGTGTCGACCTCGGGCAGCGGATCGTGCCCGGGTACGTGCAGCAGCAGCGGGGTGAAGCCGCCGACCGCCTGGAGGTCGTGATGGGCGAGGACCTGCGCCATGGCCGCCGGCTCGCCGGGCAGAAAGCCCTCGGGCCCGAACTCGGTGGCGGCGAGGCCGACCTCGCGCATCTCCTTCAGCACGCGCTCGGGCGTCAACTGGTAACCCCAGTCGGGTACTTCGCACACGCCCCACGAGATGGGCGCACCGGCGATCCGCGGTGATCGAGTGTCCATGGCGCAACGTTAAGTGCATCGCGGCCCAAAAATGAAGGGGTCGATCCCTCAGCGGGGCCTCACCGTGTCCATCTTTTTCCCGTCATTCGTCACCCTGCCGAAACCCCCGCGGAAGAAATCGGCGCGACGGCTGTTGAGACAGAGGACGGAGCACAGCCCCAGCACCCTCGTTCCTTCCAGCGGAGAGGCCGGCGGAGAAGCCATGGCGCACCAGCAGGACCACCGGACCCGGTTCTCCGTCCTCGACCGCTCGCGCACCCGGGAGGGCCACGGCGCCCCCGAGGCGCTGCGTGACACCGTCCGGCTGGCGCGGGAGCTGGAGGGGCTGGGCTACCACCGCATCTGGGTGTCGGAGCACCACGGAGTGCCGGGTGTCGCCGGTTCCGCGCCGACCGTCCTGGCCGCCGCGGTCGCCGCCGCGACCCGCTCGATCCGGGTGGGCACGGGCGGGGTGATGCTGCCCAACCACCAGCCCTTGGTGGTGGCGGAGCAGTTCGGCGTCCTGGAATCCCTCTTCCCCGGCCGTATCGACATGGGTCTCGGCCGGTCCGTGGGGTTCACGGACGGCGTACGCAGGGCGCTGGGCCGGGACAAGGACGTGGCCGACGACTTCGCGGCGCAGCTCGACGAGCTGCTGGGCTGGTTCCGCGGCACCTCCCCGACCGGGGTGCGCGCACGCCCCGCCGAGGGCCTGAGCGTGCCGCCGTTCGTGCTGGCCATGGGCGAGGGCGCGACGATCGCCGCCCGGGCCGGGCTGCCCATGGTGATCGGCGACCTCAGGAACCGCGAGAAGATGCGCCGCGGCATCGACCACTACCGCGAGACGTTCCGGCCCTCCGTGTGGGCGTCGGAGCCGTACGTCGTCATCTCGGGCACGGTCGCGGTCGCGGGGACGCCTCAGGAGGCACGGCGACTGCTGCTGCCGGAGGCGTGGTCGATGGCGTACTCACGCACGCACGGTACGTTTCCGCCGCTGCCGTCCGCCGAGCGGGTCGAGTCGCTGGCGCCGGCGATGACGGAGAAGGAGAGGGGCTTCTACGAGGCGGGGCTCTCCGGCCAGATCGCCGGGACGGAGGAGCAGGTCGCGCATGAGCTGGCGACGGTGATCAAGGAGACCTCGGCGGACGAGGTGCTGGTCACGACCAGTACGTACGACCGGGAGGGGCTGGTGGACTCGTTCCGGCGGTTGGCGCGGGTCGTGGGGCTGGGGCCGGTATGAGTGTTCCACTGGGGTGACCTCGGGTTTGTGGGGTGAGTGCGGGCCGGCTGGGGCTGGTCGCGCAGTTCCCCGCGCCCCTTACGGGGCTCAGGACACGCCCTTCCTTCCATAGGAGTCACCCCATGCACAGCCCCCATGACCCGTACGTCCGTGTGCGGGGTGCGCGTGAGCACAATCTGCAGGGGGTCGATGTCGACATTCCGCGGGATGTGCTGGTGGTGTTCACGGGGGTGTCCGGGTCCGGGAAGTCGTCGCTGGCCTTCGGGACGATCTACGCGGAGGCCCAGCGGCGGTACTTCGAGTCGGTGGCCCCGTACGCGCGGCGGCTGATCCATCAGGTGGGGGCGCCGAAGGTCGGGGACATCAGCGGACTGCCGCCCGCGGTCTCGCTCCAGCAGCGGCGGTCGACGCCCACCTCGCGCTCATCGGTGGGGACGGTCACCAACCTCTCCAACTCCCTGCGGATGCTGTTCTCACGCGCCGGGCAGTATCCGCCGGGCGCCGAACGGCTCGACTCGGACTCCTTCTCGCCGAACACGGCCGCCGGGGCCTGCCCCGAGTGCCACGGGCTCGGGCAGGTGCACCGCACGACCGAGGAGCTGCTGGTCCCCGATCCGGCGCTGTCGATCCGGGACGGCGCGATCGCCGCGTGGCCGGGCGCCTGGCAGGGCAAGAACCTGCGCGACGTCCTCGACGCGCTGGGGTACGACGTCGACCGGCCGTGGCGCGACCTGCCCGCCCAGCAGCGCGAGTGGATCCTCTTCACGGACGAGCAGCCGGTCGTGACGGTCCATCCGGTACGGGACGCCGACCGCATCCAACGCCCCTACCAGGGCACGTACATGAGCGCACGCCGCTATGTGCTGAAGACGTTCTCGGACTCCCGGAGCCAGACGCTGCGGGCGAAGGCGGAGCGGTTCCTCGCCGCGACGCCCTGTCCGCTGTGCGGTGGCAGCCGGCTGCGGCCCGAGGCGCTCGCGGTGACCTTCGCGGGCCGGACCATCGCGGAGCTGGCCGCGCTGCCGCTCGTCGAACTGGCCGAGTCCCTTGCCGGTCAAGGCGGTTCGGAGACGGCCCGCGTCCTCACGGAGGACCTGCTCGCCCGTATCTCCCCCGTCACCGAACTGGGCCTCGGCTATCTCAGCCTCGCCCGGTCCACCCCGACCCTGTCGGCGGGCGAGCTGCAACGGCTGCGCCTGGCCACGCAGTTGCGCTCCGGCCTCTTCGGCGTCGTGTACGTCCTGGACGAACCGTCCGCCGGACTGCACCCGGCGGACACCGAGGCCCTGCTCACGGTCCTGGACCGGCTGAAGGCGGCCGGCAACTCGGTGTTCGTCGTGGAGCACAGCCTCGACGTCGTGCGCGGCGCCGACTGGCTGGTCGACGTGGGCCCGAAGGCCGGCGAGCACGGCGGGCGGGTGCTGCACAGCGGCCCGGTGGCGGAACTGGAACACGTCGCCGGGTCCGCGACGGGCCGGTTCCTCTTCGACCGCTCCCCCGCCCCGGTACGCGAAGTCCGCGCGGCACGCGACTGGTTGAAGGTCGGGCCGGTGCGGCGTCACAACCTGCGCGGCGCGACCGCCGAGTTCCCCCTCGGTGTCCTCACCGCGGTCACCGGGGTCTCCGGGTCGGGCAAGTCCACGCTCATCGGGGAGATCACGGAGCAACTGCCGGGGGTGGGACGGCTGGTGAGCGTCGACCAGAAGCCCATCGGCCGTACACCCCGCTCGAACCTCGCCACGTACACGGGCCTCTTCGACGTCGTGCGCAAGGTCTTCGCCGGGACCGAGGAGGCGGCCGGTCGCGGGTACGGGGTCGGCAGGTTCTCGTTCAACGTCCCGGGCGGGCGCTGCGAGACCTGCCAGGGCGAGGGGTTCGTCAGCGTCGAGCTGCTCTTCCTGCCGAGCACCTACGCCCCGTGCCCGGACTGCGGCGGGGCCCGCTACAACCGCGAGACGCTCGAAGTGACGTACCGGGGGAGGAACATCGCACAGGTGCTCGACCTGACGGTCGAGGCCGCCACGGACTTCTTCGCGGACACCCCGGCCGTGGCCCGCAGCCTCGCCACGCTCCTGGACGTCGGCCTCGGCTATCTGCGGCTCGGCCAGCCCGCGACCGAGCTCTCCGGCGGCGAGGCGCAGCGCATCAAGCTGGCGAGCGAGCTCCAGCGCGTACGCCGGGGCCATACGCTCTATCTCCTCGACGAGCCGACGACCGGTCTGCACCCGGCCGATGTCGAGGTGCTGATGCGGCAGTTGCACGGTCTGGTCGACGGCGGTCACAGCGTCGTGGTCGTGGAACACGACATGGCGGTGGTGGCGGGCGCCGACTGGGTGATCGACCTGGGCCCGGGCGGCGGCGACGCGGGCGGACGGATCGTGGCGGCGGGACCGCCGGCGGAGGTGGCGCGGGCGGCGGGGAGCGCCACGGCTCCGTACCTCGCGCGTGCGCTGCCCGGGAGCGGCCCGCTGGAGCCGGGCAGCTCTCAGTCCCAATAGGCCTGCCGCAGCTTGGACTTGGCCAGTTTGCCCGTGGGTGTACGCGGCAGTGCGTCCGTGAAGTCCACGCTGCGGGGTGCCTTGTAGTGGGCGATGCGGTCGCGGACGAAGTCGAGGAGTTCGCGGGCGAGTCGCGGGCCGGGCGACGCGTCGGGGGCGGGCTGGACGACGGCCTTGACCGCCTCGCCCATCTCCGGGTCCGGTACGCCGACGACCGCCACGTCGGCGACCTGGGGGTGCAGGGTGAGACAGTCCTCGATCTCCTGCGGGTAGATGTTCACGCCACCGGAGATGATGGTGAACGCCCGGCGGTCGGTGAGGAAGAGATAGCCGTCCTCGTCGACGTGTCCGATGTCCCCGGTGGTCGTCCAGTTCGGATGCTCCGGGTGCTGTGCCTGCCGGGTGCGGGCCTCGTCGTTGTGGTAGCGGAAGGGGAGTTCGTCGCGCTCGAAGTACACGGTCCCGGTCTCGCCGACGGGCAGCACCTTGCCGTCGTCGTCGCAGATCCGCAGCTCGCCGAGGAATCCGCCGCGGCCCACCGTCCCGGGCTTGCGCAGCCACTCCTCGGGGCCGACGAAGGTGATCCCGTTGGCCTCGGTCGCCGAGTAGTACTCGTACAGGACGGGGCCCCACCAGTCCATCATCCGGCGTTTGACCTCGACGGGGCAGGGCGCGGCGGCGTGGACGGCGACCCTCGTCGACGACACGTCGTACGCGTCGCGCACCTCGTCCGGCAGCTTCAGCATCCGTACGAACATGGTGGGCACCCACTGGCTGTGCGTGACCCGGTGCCGTTCGATCGCCGCCAGCGCGGCGCGCGGATCGAAGGAGTCGAGGGAGTTCATGAGGACGACCGTGCCGCCGGTCGCGGTCACCACGAAGCTGAAGCGCAGGGGCGCCGCGTGGTACAGCGGGGCCGGGCAGAGGTAGACGGTGTCCTCGCCGAAGCCGTACATGGGCTGGAAGAGCAGTTGGTACATGCTCATCTCCTCGCGGACGTCCCCCTCGGGGAGCGTCGGCGCGATGCCCTTGGGCAGGCCCGTGGTGCCGGAGGAGTAGAGCATGTCGACGCCTCGCGGCTGATGGGCCGGAGGTTCGGGTGAGGCGTCGGCGAGGGCGCGCTCGTACGAGCCGTCGTCGAAGTTCAGGTGCAGTGCGGTGTCCGGCACCAACTCGCGGACAGCGCATCCGAGTTCGGTCAGCGGCGCCGAGACGATGAGCGCCCTCGCCCCGCAGTCGCGGACGATATAGGCGGCCTCGTCGGCGGTCAGGTGGTGATTGACGACTGTCAGGTAGAAGCCGGAGCGCAGTGCCGCCCAGTAGACCTCCAGGATGCGCGGGTCGTTGTCGGCGAGGAGCGCCAGATGGTCGCCGACGCGCAGGCCGGCGGACCGCAGATGGTCGGCGAGCCGCAGGGAGCGGTCCTCCAACTGGCCGTAGGTGAGGGCACGGCCGCCGTCGGCGGTGACGACGGCCGTCCTGGCGGGGTCGTACGCTCCGGGGTACATGCGGGGACGGTACCCCGGGTAGGTGACGGACCGTCAGAGGTGTGCGTGCGCTTCCCTGTTCACGTGAGTCCGGGCACTCGGATGTACCTCGCAGCCGGAGTGGACGGCGACCGTTTCGGCGGCCCGGGCGAGGGTCCGCCGGTCGGGGGCGGAGCCCGGCGGGAGCAGCGCCCCGACCCGCACCTCGGCGACGAGGTCGCGGGCCGACACGACCCGCCACACCGAGGTGAGCAGCGAGTCGCTGCCCACGAACGCGGGTGCGGTGCTCGTCGCGCCGCCGTCCTGGCGGTATCGCAGGCGCACCGGCTGGACGGCGGCGTCCGCGTCGAGGGCGGCCTGGAAGGCGGCCCGGCGGAAGCGGCCCTGGGCCCGGCCGCACCAGGTGCTCCCCTCGGGAAAGACCACGACCGCCCCGCCGGCGCGCAGGGACCGCGCGATCCGCCCGACCGTCTCGGGCAGCGCGCGCAGCCGGTCGCGCTCGATGAACAGCGCGCCGCTGCTCGCGGTGAGCGCCCCGGCCACGGGCCACTGCCGGATCTCCGCCTTGGCGAGCATCCGGGCGGGCCGGACGGCCGCGAGCAGCGGGATGTCGAGCCAGGAGATGTGGTTGGCCACCAGCAGCAGTCCGCCGGTGGGCGGGGCCGCGCCGGTGGTCCGCAGCCGTACGCCCGCGGCGCGCACGATCGTCCGGCACCACCGTCTGATGAGCCGGTCGCGCAAGGCCGCGGGAATCCGCGCGACGGCCGGGATCAGCGCGATCCCGATGGCGACCACGACTACCAGCGAGACCAGCCGCAGCACGGCACGCGGCCCGGCGGCGACCGCCCGTACGGACTCCACGCAGGCCCCCGGGGTGCAGGGGGCACTGGGCAGCCAGACGCTCGCCGGGTCAGCGACCCGAACGACGGCCGGGGAAGTGGCCTGAGCGATGGCCGGGGAAGTGGCCTGAGTGATGGCCGGAGCGGTGGCCGGGCGCGCTCCGGACGGACGGGGAGCGGTCGGCCGGATGCCACTTGGACCGCGGGTGGCCCGACCGGGAGCAGCCCGACCGGAGGTAGCCGGACCGGGGGTGGCCCGACCGGAGGTAGCCGGACCGGAGGTAGCCGGACCGGAGGTGGCCCGACCGGAGGTAGCCGGACCGGAGGTAGCCGGACCGGAGGTAGCCGGACCGGGGGTGGCCCGACCGGAGGTCGCCGGACCGGAGGTGGCCCGACCGGAGGTCGCCGGACCGGAGGTAGCCGGACCGGAGGTGGCCCGACCGGAGGTCGCCGGACCGGGAGCAGCCCGGCCGGGGGTGGGCGGTGAGCCGCCGCGGCGCGGGCGCGGCACCCCTCCGGTCACGGGGCCGGTCACGGGGCCCAGGAAGGGGGCGCCGCCCTCGCCCGGCCCGGCAGAGGTCGCCGGACCCCGGCGGGGACGCAGGATCACGCCCATCACGCCCGTGCGGGACGCGCTCATCACGCGGGCACGAGGGAGAGGAAGTGCCGCAGATAGCGCGGGTTGACCCGGCGCATCGACAGCAGCACGTACAGGTCGGCGACGCCGAAGTCCGGGTCGTGGGCCGGCTCGGCACAGACCCAGGCGCCCAGGCGCAGATAGCCGCGCAGGAGCGGGGGCAGCTCGGCACGGCCCTCCCGAGCGACACCCTCGGGGTCCCAGGGCAGCAGCGGCCGTACGCGGTACTCCTCGGGCGCGAGGTGCTTGTCCCGCACCCGGTCCCAGGTGCCCGCGGCGAGCGTGCCGCCGTCGGCGAGCGGGATGGAGCAGCAGCCCGCCAGCCACTCGTGGCCGCCGTCGACCATGTAGCGGGCGATCCCGGCCCAGATCAGGCCGATGACCGCGCCGTCGCGGTGGTCGGGGTGGACACAGGAACGGCCGACCTCGACGAGGCCGGAGCGGATGGCGGCGAGGGGCCCGAGGTCGAACTCGCTCTCCGAGTAGAGCCGTCCGGCGACCGCGGCGCGCTCGGGCGGCAGCAGCCGGTAGGTGCCGACGACCTGGCCGGTCGTGGTGTCGCGCACGAGCAGGTGGTCGCAGTACGCGTCGAAGGCGTCGACGTCCAGGCCCGGCTGCGAAGTGGCCAGCAGGGCGCCCATCTCCCCGGCGAAGACGTCGTGGCGCAGTCGCTGCGCGTCCCGGACGTCGGACGCGTCGCGGGCGAGGGTGACGGTGTAGCGGGTGGGTGCCGTCGACAGTGGGGGGCTGTCGAGCGTGGAAACGCCGGTCATGGCTCTCTCCTGGTCACAGGCCGGATGCGGCGGAGCGGCGCGACGGACCGCGATGCCTCGGCCCGTGCGCTCCTGTTCTTCCGACCCCGGCTGACCACCGAGTAACCCACGGAGAGAGAGCGAGTGTGAGCTTGCTGAATGCCAGGGGTGAGCCCCACCCTGCAACGGGGCGCAGCCCCGTAAGGGGCGCGGGGAACGGCGCAGTCTTTCGCCCCCAAGGGGCGCGGGGAACTGCGCGACCAGCCCCCACGCACCCGCACCCGACCCACAACCGAAGCCAGTTCGCAAAAGGGCGGCCAGCCCTACCGCTTGGCAGCCTTCCGACCGGCCCGCAGCCACTCCTTGTTCATCCCGGTGATGGAGAACAACGGAATCCCCTTGGGGCAGGCAGTCGCACACTCCCCCACGAGCGTGCACCCCCCGAACCCCTCCTCATCCATCTGCGCGACCATGTCCAGCACCCGCGTCTCCCGCTCGGGAGCCCCCTGCGGCAGCACGTTCAGATGATTCACCTTCGCCGAGGTGAACAACATCGCGGCCCCGTTGGGACAGGCGGCCACACACGCCCCGCACCCGATGCACTCCGCGTGCTCGAACGCGAAGTCCGCGTCAGCCTTCGGCACCGGCGTGGCATGCGCCTCCGGCGCGGCCCCGGTCGGCACGCTGACGTACCCGCCGGCCTGGATGATCCGGTCGAACGCGGACCGGTCGACCACGAGGTCCTTGACGACGGGGAACGCGGAGGCCCGCCACGGCTCGATGTCGATCGTGTCCCCGTCGTGGAAGGACCGCATGTGCAGCTGACAGGTGGTGGTGCGCTCAGGGCCGTGCGCGTCCCCGTTGATGACCAGCGAGCACGCGCCGCAGATGCCCTCACGGCAGTCGTGGTCGAAGGCGACGGGGTCGTCACCGGCGAGGATGAGTTCCTCGTTGAGGGTGTCGAGCATCTCCAGGAAGGACATGTCGGCCGAGATGCCGTCCACTTCGTACGTGGACATCGCTCCGTCGGCGTCGGCGTTCTGCTGCCGCCAGACGCGCAGGGTGAGCTTCATGCGTAGCTCCGCTGGGTGGGGTGGACGTACTCGAAGACGAGATCTTCCTTGTGCAGGACGGGTGCGTCGCCGGTGCCGGTGAACTCCCAGGCGGCCGCGTAGGAGAATTCCTCGTCGCGGCGGGCCGCCTCACCGTCGGGGGTCTGGGACTCCTCGCGGAAGTGGCCGCCGCAGGACTCCTCGCGGTGCAGCGCGTCCAGGCACATCAGTTCGGCCAGTTCCAGATAGTCGACGATCCGGTTGGCCTTCTCCAGCGACTGGTTGAACTCCTCGCCGGTGCCGGGGACCTTGATGCGCCGCCAGAACTCCTCCCGGATCTGCGGGATGCGCTCCAGCGCCTTGCGCAGCCCCGACTCCGTACGGGCCATGCCGCAGAACTCCCACATCAGCTCGCCCAGTTCACGGTGGAAGGAGTCGGGCGTGCGGTCGCCGTCCACGGCCAGCAGCAGCCGCAGCCGGTCCTCGGTGTCGGCCACCACCTCCTGCACGACGGGGTGTTCGTCGTCGACCGTCTCGTGGTGCGGGTTGCGGGCGAGGTAGTCGTTGATGGTGGACGGCAGCACGAAGTAGCCGTCGGCGAGGCCCTGCATGAGCGCGGACGCGCCCAGCCGGTTCGCCCCGTGGTCGGAGAAGTTGGCCTCGCCGATGGCGAACAGGCCCGGCACGGTGGTCTGCAGGTCGTAGTCCACCCACAGGCCGCCCATCGTGTAGTGCACGGCCGGATAGATCCGCATCGGCACGGTGTACGGGTCCTCGGCGGTGATCCGCGCGTACATGTCGAAGAGGTTGCCGTACTTGGCCTCCACGGCCTTGCGGCCCATCCGCGCGATGGCGTCGGCGAAGTCGAGGTAGACGCCCTGCCCGCCGGGCCCGACCCCGCGGCCCTCGTCGCACACGTTCTTCGCGGCCCGTGAGGCGATGTCACGCGGTACGAGGTTGCCGAACGCCGGGTAGATGCGCTCCAGGTAGTAGTCCCGCTCGTCCTCCGGGATCCGGTCGGCCGGCCGGTCGTCGCCCTTGGCCTTAGGCACCCAGATCCGGCCGTCGTTGCGCAGCGACTCGCTCATCAGCGTCAGCTTCGACTGATGCTCCCCGGTGCGCGGGATGCAGGTGGGATGGATCTGCGTGAAACACGGATTGGCGAAGTACGCGCCCCGTCGGTGCGCCCGCCAGATGGCGGTGGCGTTGGAGTTCATGGCGTTGGTCGACAGGTAGAAGACGTTGCCGTACCCGCCGCTGGCCAGCACGACGGCGTCCGCGTAATAGGTGTCGATCTTCCCGGTGATCAGATCGCGGGCCACGATCCCCCGCGCCCGCCCGTCGACCACGATGAGGTCGAGCATCTCGGTCCGGGGATGCATCTCCACCGTGCCGGCCGCGATCTGCCGGCTGAGTGCCTGATAGGCGCCCAGCAGGAGCTGCTGCCCGGTCTGCCCGCGAGCGTAGAACGTCCGGGACACCTGCACCCCGCCGAACGACCGGGTGTCCAGCAGACCGCCGTACTCCCGCGCGAACGGCACCCCCTGCGCGACGCACTGGTCGATGATCTCCACGGAGATCTGTGCGAGGCGGTGCACGTTCGACTCACGGGCGCGGAAGTCGCCGCCCTTGACGGTGTCGTAGAACAGGCGGTGCACCGAGTCGCCGTCGTTGCGGTAGTTCTTCGCGGCGTTGATCCCGCCCTGCGCGGCGATGGAGTGGGCCCGGCGCGGGGAGTCCTGGTAGCAGAACTGCACGACGTGGTAGCCCTGTTCGGCGAGCGTGGCCCCGGCCGCGCCGCCCGCGAGTCCCGTGCCGACGACGATCACGGTGTGCTTGCGGCGGTTGGCGGGGTTGACCAGCTTCGCGTCGAAGCGGCGGGTGTCCCAGCGTTCGTTCACCGGCCCCTCCGGGGCCTTGGTGTCGACGAGCGGCTCACCGGTCGCGTACTGGGCGAAGGTGCCGTGTCCGGCGAAAGCGTTGGTTTCGTTGGTCCCGGCGAATTCAGCACTCATGTCAGCTCACCACTCCGGTCATCACGCCCACGGGTACGGCGACGAAGCCCGCCGTGAGCACCACGGCGAGCACGTTGGCGATGGTCTTGAAGGCCCGGTCGCGGGTGCGGCTGCCCACGCCCAGGGTCTGTGCGGCGCTCCAGAAGCCGTGCTGGACGTGCAGGCCGAGCGCCAGTACGGCGACGATGTAGATGACGTTGCCGTACCAGGTGGAGAAGGTGTCGATCACGTTCTGGTACGGGTGACCGTGCTGGAAGCCGTTCGCGTGGACGGTGCCGGTGGTGAGGTCCAGGATGTGCCAGACGATGAACAGGCCGAGGATGATCCCGCCCCAGCGCATGGTCCGCGTGGCGTAGCTGGCGCGCGGCCTCTTGTGCACGTACTTCACCGGGCGCGCCCCGATGTCACGGCGGCTGAGCTGGTACGCGGAGACGGCGTGCGCGACGACGGCGACGACCAGGACCACCCGGACGATCCACAGGGCCCACTCGTAGTGGAGGAAGGGCTCTCCGAGGGTACGCAGCCAGTGGGCGTAGTGGTCGAACTCGCCCTCACCGAAGAAGATCTTCAGGTTGCCCAGCATGTGGACGGCCAGGTACCCCAGCATGATCAGGCCGCTGACGGCCATCACGGTCTTCTTGCCGAGGGGCGAGTCCCACATGGTGCGCGTCATGGACGGTTTTCGTTCCGTCCGCGTTGCCAGAGCCATGTGATCGACGCTACGGCCGGCAGGGTCCATCGGTCCAAGACATGGTCCGGCTCGTTTCCATAGGCTGTGCCTATCGCGGGCGTACGCTGGGGGTATGCAGTTCCAGCAGCTCCAGTACTTCGTCGCGGTCGCCGAGACCCGGCACTTCACCCGGGCCGCCGATGTGGTCCACGTGGCCCAGCCGTCGCTCTCTCAGCAGATCAAGGCGCTGGAGCGGGAGTTGGGGGCCGACCTCTTCCTCCGGGCGCGGGGGAACATCACGCTCACGGATGCCGGGGAGGCGCTGCTGCCGCTCGCGCGGCGCATCCTCGCGGACGCGGAGACGGCCCGGCAGGAGGTGCAGGAACTGGCGCAGCTGCGCAGCGGGCGGGTACGGCTGGGGGCGACGCCGAGCCTGTGCACGGGGCTGCTGCCGGATGTGCTGCGCGCCTTCCACGACCGCTACCCCGGGATCAGGCTGCTGATCGAGGAGGGCGGCTCGCACGACCTGGTACGGGAGCTGGCGCGCGGGGCGCTGGATCTCGCGCTGGTCGTGCTCCCCCTGCCGACGCCGTCGCCGGCGCTGACCACGGTGGAGGTGCTGCGGGAGGACCTGGTGGTGGTGTCCTCGCCGGAGGCGCCCGCGCCGGGGGGCGGGCGGCGGACCGTCGGGGTCCCCGACCTGGAGGGGGAACGGCTGGTGATGTTCCGGCACGGGTACGACCTGCGGGAGCTGACCGTCGCCGCGTGCCGCTCCGCGGGGTTCGAGCCGGATTTCGCGGTCGAGGGCGGGGAGATGGATGCGGTGCTGGGGTTCGTGCGGGCGGGGTTGGGGGTGGCCGTGGTGCCGCGGATGGTGGCGGTGCGGTCGGGGGCGGGGTTGCGGGTGACGCCGCTGGCCCGTCCCGGGCTGGGCCGGACCATCGCGCTGGCCCACCGCAGTGACGTGGCGCCACCACGGGCTGCACGCGAGCTGCAACGCATGCTGCTGGAACGATGAGCGACGCCACTCGCTGCGCCGTTCCCCGCGCCCCTGGGGGGGGAGGGGGTGCCCGTGCAATTGACCGTGCGGGTACGTCGTGGCTGGTCGCGCAGTTCCCCGCGCCCCTAGGAGGGAGGGGGTGACGGTGCGTTTCAACCATGCGGGTGCATCGTGGCTGAGCGCGCAGTTCCCCGCGCCCCTGACGGGGCGCGCAACCGCAGCCCCATCAGGGGCGCGAGGAACGGCGCGGCCAGCCACGACGCACCCGCACGTCAAAACAAGCCGCCACCCCCTCCCCCCTCAGGGGCGCGAGGAACTGCGCGACCAGCCGCGACGCACGCGCGCGTCAAGACAACGGGTCGCCCCCTCCCCCAGGGGGCCCCGTTCAACCCGTCGCGTCGACCAGCGCCAGGTCGTGCAGCCGGTCCGGCGGCCCAGGGCGGGCGTAGTACCAGCCCTGCGCCGTGTCGCAGCCCAGGAGCCGCAGCTGCTCCGCCTGCGCCCCCGTCTCCACCCCCTCCACCGTGACCGCGAGGTCCAGGCTGTGGGCCAGCGAGACGATCCCCTCAACGATCTTCAGGTCCACGGGATCGGCGGGAAACTGCTGCATGCCCTGCGTGAAGGACCGGTCGAGCTTCAGGATGCTCACCGGCAGCCGCCGCAGATTGGCCAGGTTCGAGTACCCCGTACCGAAGTCGTCCAGCGCGATGTCCACACCCATCTCGGCCAGTCGGCGCAACGGCTTCAACAGGTCGTCGTCCGCCCCGATGAGCGCCGACTCGGTGACCTCCAGGCAGAGCGCGTCCGGTTCGAGACCGATCCGCTCCAGGATGTCCACCGTGTCGGAGACGAGCCCGGGGTGGGTCAACTGGCAGGGCGAGAGATTGACGTTGATCCGCAGCGGACCGGCGTCGGAGTGACGTTCCTGCCACTCGCGCGCCTGCCGGACCGACTGCTCCAGGACCCAGCGGCCGAGCGGCACGATGAGCCCCGTGTGCTCGGCGAGCGGGATGAACCGGTCGGGCCCGAGCACCCCGTGCTGCGGATGCAGCCAGCGCACCAGCGCCTCGGCGCCGTGCACACTGCCGTCGCCGAGATGCACGAGCGGCTGGTACTCGATGAAGAACTCGCCCCGGTCCAGCGCCGCGGGCAACGCCGTGGTGAGCCCGTGCCGGGTGATCGCGCGGGCGTCCGCCTCGGCGTCGGCCAGCTCGTACCGGTTGCCGCCCGCCGACTTGGCCCGGTACATCGTGATGTCGGCGCTGCGCAGCACCTCCGCCGGGCCGCGCTCGCCCGCGGGTCCCTCGACGATGCCGATGCTGCCGCGCACGGTGAGTTCACGGCCGTCGATACGCACCGGCGTGACCAGCGCGTTCATGATGCGGTCGGCGAGCGCGTCGACCTCGCTCTCGGTGTCGGGCCCGGTGGTCAGGGCCACGAACTCGTCGCCGCCGAGCCGGGCCACCATCTCGCCGGGCGCGGTCGCACACGACTGCAGCCGGTCGGCGACCTCGACGAGCAGCCGGTCGCCCGCCGCGTGCCCGAGGCTGTCGTTGATGGTCTTGAAGCCGTCGAGGTCGAGGTAGCAGAGCCCGAAGCGCTGGCCGTCGCCCGCCGCGAGCGCCTTGTCGAGCCGCTCGAAGAACAGCGTGCGGTTGGGCAGTCCGGTGAGCGCGTCGTGCGTGGCCTCGTACCGGAGCCGGAGGTTGAGCAGCCTGCGCTCGGTGGTGTCCTCCATGAGGGCGAGCTGGTACTGCGGCCGGCCGTCCGCGTCGCGCAGCAGCGAGACGGTGAGGTTGGTCCACAGAACCGTGCCGTCGGGCCGGTAGAAGGCCTTCTCGACGTGGTAGTGCTCGCGGTCGCCGCGCACCAGCTCCTCGTAGAGCCGCCAGACCTGCGCGCCGTCCTCGGGGTGGGTCCACTCCATGACGTTCCGCCCGCGCATCAGCTGCTCGGTGCCGCCGAACATCCGCAGCAGGGCGTTGTTCACCTGGAGGATGTTGCCGTCGAGGTCCGCGACGCCGATGCCTATGGCCGCGCCCTCGAAGACCGCGCGGAAGCGTGCCTCGGTCGCGTGCAGCGCGTCCGCGACGATCCCCTGGGCCTGGAGCGCGGCGCGTGCGATGGTCTCCTGCTCGGCCAGCGTCCGCTCCCGCAGCGCCCGCGCGAACCCGGCCGCCATGGCGTGCTGCAGCCGCGCGGAGCGGGCGCGCAGGGCGTCCTGGGCTCCGTCGCCGCCGCAGTAGAGCACCAGATAGGCGTCGACGCAGTCGAGTGTGGCGCTGAGCGCTTCGGGTTCCGTGCAGTGCGCCCCGATGAGGGCGGCGCCGACGGCCTGTCCCTCGGCCGCCTCGAACGTCCTGGCCCGCAGCGCCTCGCTGAGCCGCCTGGCGAGCGGCACGAGGCGCTGCTCGAACTCCGGGCGGGTCAGCGACGTGGCGGTCACCGGGAAGACGGCCCGGCTCCAGATCGTCGCGAACCTGCGCAGTCTGTCCTCCGGCCCGTCCGGCTCCGCGGTCACGCCGTGCGCCCCACGCCCGCGAAACCCGAGTAGGAATAAGGATCCTCGTCCTCGGACGCCGGGTCGGGCCGCCAGTTCGGCATCGGCACCAGTCCGGGTTCCACCATGTCGTACCCCTCGAAGAACCGCGCGATGTCCTCGCGCGAGCGCATGATCAGCGGGTTTCGGATGTCCTTGTAGACGTCCACGGCGCCCCCGGCCCGCTCCGGGGGGAGCGGGATCCCCTCGTACGAGGCGTGCGTGAGGACGAGCAGACTGCCGGGCGCGAGGGCGTCCCTCAGCTCGGCCACGGCATCGTACGGGTCGTCCTGGTCCTCCACGAAGTGCAGTATGGCAACGAGAAGAAGGGCGACTGGCTGATTCAGGTCTATCAGACGCTGCAGACGCGGACTCGCCAGGATCTCCCGGGGCTTGCGGAGGTCGGCGGTGACGACGTCCGCGTTCTCGTTGCCGGCCAGTACGGCCTCGCTGTGCGCGACGGCCACCGGGTCGTGGTCCACGTACACGACACGGGCGCCGGGGCGGGCGCTCTGGGCCACCTCGTGGACGTTGCCGAAGGTGGGGATGCCCGAGCCGATGTCGAGGAACTGGCCGATGCCCTCGGCGGCCGCGAAGCGCACCGCGCGACGCAGGAACGCCCGGTTCGCCTGCATGACCTTGGGGAGTCCCGGCATGAACTCCATGGCCCTGCGCGCGGCTTCCCTGTCGACCTCGAAGTTGTGCGATCCGCCCAGGTAGTAGTCGTAGATGCGGCTCACGCTGGGCACCGAGATGTCGATGCCGCGTGGGGCCCAGGCGGGACGCTCCATCTATGTCTCCAAGGCGTAGACGATCCGGTGTTCGAGCTGAGGCTACTGATCGCCCGCCAATGGAGCGAGTGGAAACGGAAATTGACCGTCCGTTCAAGGCCACTGCCTCAGGCACGTGCCGAATGGAAGGCCCAGCGAAATCGCCCCGAAGCATTCCAAAGAGATCCGGTGGAACCGCGCGGAGTCACGGGCGGAACCACCGAAGAGCCGCGCCGTGACGCGCTCGGATGTGAAAAAGCCGTTTCGCTCCCTCCGCGCGGTGCGGAGGGC
>NZ_JBHWZP010000205.1:0-16706 GCF_042728395.1 Streptomyces sp. NPDC060205 | reverse complement strand
GCCCCTTCAGGGGCGCGGGGAACTGCGCGACAAGCCCCCACCGGGCAGCAGACGGCGGATCATCGGCGGGCCGCTAGTCGTCGTCCGCGCCCCGTGGAGCGGCGTCGTGCCAGCGGGGGTCCGTCTCCCAGTCGAGGTTGCGCTCACGGGCCGTGTCCATCGCCCGCTGGGCCTCCTCGCGGGACGCGTACGGACCGAAGCGGTCCTTCGCCGGGCACTCCGGGCCCTCCTCCACCTTCTTGTGTTCCAGGCAGTAGTACCACTCGCCCGGTTTGCCGACCGTCCGCTTCTTGAACAGGGCCATGACCAGCTCCTCTCGCCACCGACATGTTCCCCCATCTCCGCTGGTTAGACTCGCTGGCATGTCTGGCCAGTCGCTGCTCGTCCCAGGGGAGCTGTCCCCCACCCGTTCCGTGCCCGGAAACATCCGCCGCCCGGAGTACGTCGGCAAGCCCGCCCCGACCCCGTACACCGGGCCGGAGGTGCAGACCCCCGAGACGATCGAGGCGATGCGCGTCGCCGGCCGGATCGCCGCGCAAGCCATGGCCGAGGCCGCGAAGCTCATCGCGCCCGGCGTCACCACGGACGAGCTGGACCGGGTCGCGCACGCCTACATGTGCGACCACGGCGCCTACCCGTCCACGCTCGGCTACCGCGGCTTCCCGAAGTCCCTGTGCACGTCGGTGAACGAGGTCATCTGCCACGGCATCCCGGACTCCACGGTCCTGCGGGACGGCGACATCATCAACCTCGACGTGACGGCGTACATCGGGGGCGTGCACGGCGACAACAACGCCACGTATCTCGTGGGCGACGTGGCCGAGGAGTCGCGGCTGCTGGTCGAGCGGACCCGTGAGTCGCTGGAGCGGGCCATCAAGGCGGTCAGGCCCGGCCGCCAGATCAACATCATCGGCCGGGTCATCGAGTCGTACGCGAAGCGCTTCGGGTACGGGGTCGTCCGGGACTTCACCGGGCACGGCATCAACTCGTCGTTCCACTCCGGCCTGATCGTCCCGCACTACGACAGTCCGCACGCGACGACCGTGATGCAGCCCGGGATGACGTTCACGATCGAGCCGATGCTGACGCTGGGCTCGTACGACTACGACATGTGGGACGACGGGTGGACGGTCGTCACCAAGGACCGGCTGCGGACCGCGCAGTTCGAGCACACCCTGGTCGTCACGGACAGCGGGGCCGAGGTCCTCACGCTGCCGTAGCCGCCGCCCCGCCTCATCAGGTGCCGCCCGCTCGTTCAGAGCGGGCGGCTCTTTCATGTGGTCTTCCGCGTGGAAGTGGCGGAGATTCGGGGTACGTTTTTACCGACAGGGCGTCGGGAACCCATTGACTTAGGTAAGCCTAACCATAGAAGATTGGTCCGGCTCCCGTCTCCCCCGTTCAGCCCCGGAGGTCCCCATGACATCGTCGAGTACACCGTTCTCGACGCTCATCCGCACCGCGTCCCACGAGCAGCACGTGGAGGCGGAGACCTCGACCTTCATGAGCGACCTGCTCGGCGGCAGACTCGGCGTGGACGCGTACGCGCGCTACACGGAACAGCTGTGGTTCGTGTACGAGGCGCTGGAGTCGGGTGCGCGGGATCTTTCCGGGGACCCGGTGGCGGGGCCGTTCGTCCAGCCCGAGCTGATGCGGCTCGCCTCGCTGGAGCGTGACCTCGCCCATCTTCGGGGGCCGGGGTGGCGCGAGGGTGTCACCGCGCTGCCGGCGACGCTGGAGTACGCGGAGCGGGTGGCCGAGTGTGCGCGTACGTGGGCCGGGGGGTACGTGGCGCATCACTACACGCGCTATCTCGGGGATCTCTCCGGTGGGCAGATCATTCGGGACAAGGCGGAGAAGACGTGGGGGTTTGCCCGCAAGGGGGACGGGGTGCGGTTCTATGTCTTCGAGGACATCGGGAATCCGGCGGCGTTCAAGCGAGGGTATCGGGAACTGCTTGACGCGCTTCCCGTGGATGACCTGGAGAAGCAGCGGGTTGTTGCCGAGTGCCGGCGGGCGTTCGCGCTGAACACGGCGGTTTTCCGGGGGCTGGGAGAAGAGTTCCGCATCAGCGCGTGACGTTCCACTGGGGGTCGTGTTCTCGGGTGCGGGTGCGTGGGGGCTGGCCGCGCAGTTCCCCGCGCCCCTCAGAGGCGGGGCTGCGCCCCAGCCTTTGCCTCCGCCTCTGCCCCTACGGGGCGCGGTTGCGCTCCGGCCTTCGCCCTCTCAGGGGCGCGGGGAACGGCGCAGTCTTTTGTCTTTCAGGGGCGCGGGGAACTGCGCGGCCAGCCCCCACCGGGCCCGCACCCGAAAACGCGCCCCCACCCGCCCCGACCAAAACGTGTCAGCGTTCCAGGAAGACTCTGCCGCCCAGTTCCAACCACCCCTCCGGCTGGGGAGCCGTGAGGAGTTGGGAGCCAGTGCCCTGGACGATGTTCAGGGCTCGGCCCAGTTGGGCCGTCAGCTGGAGCGCCGCCGCCCCCGTCGCCTCGTCCTCGTCGATGCCGTCCCCCCGGCCAGGGAAGCCGCGGGCCCGGACACGACCCGCGGCCTCGTCCTCCCACGCCCAGGCGTACAGCCACTCCCCCGCCGGCGGCACGGCCAGCGCCTCCACCTCGGCGGCGGTCGCGTACTGCCGCAGCGTGCGCGGCCGGGCCCACTCCGGGCGGGCCTCGATCCAGGTGAACTCACCGTCGAGCCTCGTACCCACCACACCCGCGGGCGTGACGAGTTCGGGTACGTCCAGCAGCCAGGCCACGCCCACGCAGGGGTATCCCGCGAACGGCAGCCGCCCACTGGGCGTGTAGATGTCGATGACCCCGCGCTCGGGGTCATCGACGAACACCGTCTCGCTGAAGCCGAGTTTCGCCGCGAACGCCTGCCGTTCGTCCCGCTCGGGGAGGACGGAACCCTCCCGTACCACCCCGAGCTCATTGCCGTACTCGCCGCGGGGCCCGCAGAAGACCCGCACCACGTCGTAATCAGTCACTCCGGCATTCAAACATCATGACGACGCCGGTCAGGCCTCGGCGGAGTCCGTCAGACGGCGACGGCGTACCGCGAACACCACGCCCGCGCCCGCCGCCACGGTGACCGCGGCGGCAGCGCCGAGCGCACCGACGGGGACGTCGGAGCCGGTGGAGGCGAGGTTGCCGCTCACACCGCCCGTGGTGGACCCGGTGGTGCCCGCGCCGCCTCCGGTGGTTCCACCGGTCGTGCCGCCCGTGGTGTCACCGGTGCCCCCCGTCCCGGACGTCGACGTCGGTTCGGTGTCCGGGAGTTCGGCGTCCGCGGTCAGGGCCACCGCGAGGTCGACCGGGTCGAGTGCGGCGCCGGCCTGGTAGAAGCCGCCGAAGGCCTCCGCGCCCGCCTTGGTGAGGGTGGTGGTGACGCCGTCGAGGGTGATGACGTCGTCCTCGGCGGTCAGGTCGGCCGACTTGGGCTTGAGTTCGGCGAGGGTCACGTCCTCGGACTTCTCACCGAGGCTGTCGACGTCGGCGGTCAGCTTGCCGGAGCCGCCGTCGATCTCCGCCTTCAGATCGCTGAGGGTGAGGTCGAGTCCGTAACTGCCGTTGTCCTCATGGCCCTTGAAGTTGACCGAGCCCTTGAAGGACGCCTTGAGGGTGTCGGCGTCCGTGTCGTAGGTGCCCGTGGCGTCGGGGAAGGTGAAGACCCCGTTCCCGGCGGCCTGCTCCGCCCCGCCCGACACCGTGATCCTGCCCTTGGCGACCCCGTCGACGACGTACGTACGGAAGGACTGCTTCACGCCCCAGCCGAGCGTGCCGTAGCTGATGTCCCCCTTGGTGGCGGCCTCGGTGGGCGAGGGCTTCGGGGTCGTCGATCCCGTCGGCCTGGGGGTGGCGGTGGTGGTCGGGGTGCTCGTGGGGGTGCCGGTCGGGGTGGCCGGCGGGGTGGTGGTGTCGGTGGCCGTCGGGGACGGCGACTCGGCCTTCTTCTCGACCACGGTCAGGGGGTCGCCTGCCGCACCCGTGTAGGAGGAGCTGCCGAAGACGTCGCCCGCCTCTTTGGTGAGCTTGGTCGCCATGTCCGTCATCGTGCGGTTGACGGTGACCTCGGCGAGCGGCACGTCCTGCTCGGTCGTACCGGCCTTCGTCACATCGGCGGTGACTCTCGCGTCCTTGCTGTCGAACTTCACGTCGGACAGCTTGAGTTCGAAGCCGTGGGCCTTGGAGACGATGTTCAGGGCGCCCTCGAAGCCGAGCGCGACGGTGTGGGCCTCGGAGTCGTAGCTCCCGGTGCCGTTGACGAAGGTGAACACGCCGTTGTCCTTGGCCTGCGTGGCGCCGGCCTCGGGCGTGAAGGTGCCGGCCGCCATGCCCGTCACGTAGTTGCGGTACGACTCCTTGATGCCCCAGGTCAACTCGTAGCCCTTGAGCGGTACTTCGGCGGCGGAGGCGGACGTGGCGGCGAGGGCGGTGGCGCCGAGCGTGACGGCGGTCGCGCAGGCTGCGGCAAGGGCTGTCGAGCGGCGGCGGTTGGCGGCCATGGTCGTGGATCTCCTCGGTTCGGATGCAGCTTCAGTGCATGGGGTCCGCTCAACCGGCGGACCGGGACGGAAAGTTCAGTTCTCGTTCGACGCGTTGTTCGGGGCGTCGGCGTCCGGAGCCGCGGCGGAAGCCGGCTGGGGCGTACGGCGCCTGCGGATGATCAGGAAGGCCGCGGTGATCGCGGCCAGGGAGGCGACCGCGAGGCCGATGGGCAGGACGGGGACGTCCGATTCGCTCGCGGTGGCCTCGGTCTCGGGTTCGGCCTTCTTCGGCTCGGCCGCCGCGGCCTCGGGCGTGGCGGACTCCGCGCTGCCCAGGTCGGGCAGGGCGGGCAGTTCGGCCCGGTCGGTCAGGGCGACGGCGAGGGACACCGGGTCCATCTCCGTGCCCGCCCTGTACATCCCGCCGAAGGCTTCGGCGCCCTCGGCGGTGAGCTTCGCGGGGGCCTCGGTGACCTGGGCGAGGCCGTCCTCGGCCTTGAGGTCCTTGGCGGTGAAGGTGACCAGCGGCACCTTCTTCTCCGTCCCGCCCGCCTTCTCCGTCCCGCCCGCCTTCTCCGTCCCGCCCGCCTTGCCCGTGCCGCCGCCGCTCGTGACGTCGGCGTACAGCGTGCCCTTGCCGTCGTCCGTGACCTCGGCCCTGATCCCGCCGAGTTTCAGGTCGAGGCCCTGCTCACCGGTGAAGCGGACGGCTCCGGTGAAGGCCGCGTCGAGGGTCTGCTTCTTCTCGTCGTACGTGCCCGAGCCCTCGGGGAAGCGGAAGAGCGCGCCGCCGTCCTGGGCGCCGTCGCTGAGCTTCCACTCGCCCTGCGCGATGGCGCCGGTGACGTACTCGCGGAAGGTCCTGCGCACGCCCCAGTCCACGGCTCCGTCCTCGATCCGGCCCGAAGTCTCCTTCCTGGCCTTCGGCTTGGACGTGGACTCGGCCGGTGAGGGCGACTGCGTGCGGGTGGGTTCGGCGGCTGGCGCCTTCACGTCCGCGGAGAGGCTGACCGGGTCGAGGGCGGTGCCCGCCGTGTAGTAGCCGGCGAAGGACTTGGCGCCCTGGGCGGTCAGCGTGGCGGGCAGGTTGTTCAGCTGGACGGCGTTGCCGCCGCCCTTCATGTCGATGCCGCCGAGGGAGAGGGAGGCGAAGGGCACCTGCGAGGACGTCGTGACCGCCCCGGTGCCCTTCGCCTTGCTGATGATGTCGACGTAGAGCGTGCCGCCGTTGCCAGCGATGCGGACGGTGGGCCGGCTGATCGTCAGATCGAGCTGGTAGGTGCCGTTGTCCTCCTTGTGCCCGAGGAAGTGGACACCGCCGGAGAAACCGGCGTTGAAGGCACCCGAGGAACCGTCGTACGTACCGGCCGCCGAGTGGAAGCGGAACTGGCTGCCGCCGACCGTGGCCGCGCCCCCGGTGAGGGAGAAACTGCCGTTCGCTATCGGGCCGGTGACGTAGCTCTGGAAGGAGGACTTGATGCCCCAGTCCAGTCGGCCGCCCTGCACGGTCCGGCTCGCCGCGTGGGCCTGGCCGGCCGGGAGCAGCGCGGCGAGCACTGCTGCGAGCGCTGCCGCGCAGAGCAGGGTCACGTGGGTGCGTAGGTGCGGGCGGGCTGGCATGTGTCCTCCGGGGCGGGTGGATCTGGCCGGATGCGATGGGGTGCGCGCTCCTGGCGAGAAAGGTAAGGCTAACCTAAGCTATGCCCTGCCGGGACGGGAAGCACGGGATGAGACACAGGGGGACCGCGGGCCGGTTTTCGGCTGACGGTGCGTCGTGGCTTGTCGCGCAGTTCCCCGCGCCCCTGACAGCGACGGGGCGGGCCCCGTCCGGTGAGCAGACCGAACTACCGGCGAACCGAAAGGAACCACACGACCGTGGGACGCATGCGTGTACGAGTGGCGGGTGCGCTGCTTGCGGTGCTTGTGGTGGCGGGGTGTGCCTCCCCCGAGGGGATACCCGAGCCGGGCCAGAAGGCCCACGCCGCCGCCGATCGCGTCGAGCCGCTCGCCGACACCCCGGAGCCTCGGCTTCCGGTCACCGTGCGGTCGGCCGACGGGCACGACGTCACGGTCGAGGACGCCGAACGCGTCGTCCCGCTCTCCGGCAGCCTCAGCGAGATCGTCTTCACCCTCGGCCTCGGCGAGCGGGTCGTCGCCCGTGACATCACCGCCACCTTCGCGCAGGCGGAGAAGCTGCCGGTGGTCACCCGCAACCACGACGTCTCCGCGGAGAGCGTGCTGTCCCTCAAGCCCGATCTGGTGCTCGCGGAGGCCACCACCGGGCCCGCGGAGGCGATGGGCCAGATCCGCGACGCGGGCGTCCCCGTCCTCGTCGTCGACCCGGCGCGGGGCCTCGACGACGTGGGCCCGCGCATCGAGGCGGTGGCCCGCGCCCTCGGCGTACCGGCCGCGGGCAAGGAGCTCACGGAGCGCTCGGAGGACCGGATCGCCGCGGTGCGCGCGGACGTTCCGAAGAAGACCGACGCACCGCGGGTCGCCTTCCTCTACCTCCGCGGTTCCGCGTCCGTCTATCTGATCGGGGGCAAGGGTTCGGGAGCGACCTCGCTGCTCGAAGCGGCGGGCGCGGTGGACGCGGGCGCGGAGTCGGGCCTGAAGAAGGACTTCACCGCGATCACCACGGAGGCCCTCGCCCAGGCGGCCCCCGACGCGATCCTCGTCATGTCCAGGGGACTTGAGTCCGTCGGCGGCATCGACGGCCTGGTCAAGATCCCCGGTGTCGCGCAGACCCCCGCCGGGATGGACCGCCGGGTCGTCTCCGTCGAGGACGGCGTACTCCTGAACTACGGGCCCCGCACGGACGCCGTACTGAAGTCCATCGTCGGCCAGTTGTACGGGGACGAGAAGTGAGCGTGACCGGCAAGGCCGCATCCCGGGCCCCGGAGAACCCCGCCGGGGCGCCCCCTGCCGTTACCTCCCCCTCCGAGGCTCCCCCCTCCGAAGCTCCGGCCCCCGAACGCCCAGCCGCCGAGGCCCCGGCTCTCGAAGTCCCCGCTCCCGACACCCCCGCCGCCTTCGCGCGCGGCGGTGTCACGCGTCCTCGCCGCAGCGTGCCCTGGCTGCTCACGGCCGGGCTCGCCGCCCTCCTCCTTCTCCTCACGCTCGCCTCCGCCGGGCTCGGCGCGTACGAGATCCCACCCGGGGACGTCCTGTCCTCCCTCGCGCACCGCGCGGGTCTCGGCGGCGGCGAACTGGAGCGTGTCCCCGAGTCCGTGCTGTGGAACGTGCGCTTCCCGCGGATCGTGCTCGCGCTGCTCGTCGGCGCCTCACTGGGCTGCGCGGGCGCGCTGATGCAGGGCGTGTTCGGCAATCCGCTCGCCGAACCGAGCGTCATCGGCGTCTCGTCGGGTGCGGCGGTCGGCGCGGTCGCCGCGATCTCGCTGGGCCTCGGCTTCCTGGGCACCTGGACGATCCCGGTCTTCGCCTTCGTCGCGGGTCTCGGCACCGCGCTGCTCGTGTACGCGACATCCCGCTCGGGCGGCCGTACCGAGGTCGTGACGCTGATCCTCACCGGAATCGCGGTGAACGCCTTCGCGGGCGCGCTGATCGGCCTGTTCATCTTCCTGGCCGACACCGCCGCGGTGAACCAGATCACCTTCTGGCAGCTCGGCTCGCTCTCCCAGGCGACCTGGCCGAAGGTGCTGGCGGTCCTGCCGTGCGCGGTGGCCGGTCTCGCCGTCGCACCCTTGTACGCGCGCAAGCTGGACCTGCTGGCGCTCGGCGAGCGCCCGGCCCGGCATCTGGGCGTGGACGTCGAACGGCTTCGTATCGTGCTGGTCCTGGTCGTCGCGCTGCTGACGGCCGCGGCCGTCAGCGTCTCCGGGGTCATCGGTTTCGTGGGGCTCGTCGTCCCGCATCTGCTGCGGATGGCCGCGGGTCCCGGACACCGCTTCCTGGTTCCCGGCAGCGCGCTGGGCGGTGCGGTCGTGCTGCTCGCGGGCGATCTCGCGGCGCGGACCGTCGCCGAGCCCGCCGAGCTGCCGCTCGGTGTGCTGACCGCTCTCTTCGGCAGCCCGTTCTTCTTCTGGCTGCTGCGCAGGACCCGTCGCAGGCAGGGAGGCTGGGCATGAGGAAGCGCAGGGGATGGCTCCGTACGGGGATCGTGCCGCCCGGGCCCGTGACCGCCGGTGACGTGCTCGCCGCGGCCGAGGCCCTGCAGGTGCGGCTCGGCGCCCGCGAGGTGCTGTCCGGCGTGGACGTCGAGGCCCGCGCCGGTGAGGTGCTGGCGCTCGTCGGACCCAACGGGGCCGGTAAATCGACCCTGTTGGGCGCGCTCGCCGCCGACCTCCCGGCGGCCGAGGGGGTCGTACGGGTCCACGGGCGCCCGGTGTCCGAGTGGTCGGCGCACGAACTGGCCCTGCGCCGGGCGGTACTCCCCCAGTCCGCCTCGCTCTCCTTCCCCTTCCCGGTCGAGGAGGTCGTACGGATGGGTCGGGCGCCCTGGGCGGGCCGGCCCGAGGAGGCCGAGGACGACGCGGCGGTCGCGTCGGCCATGCGGGCGACCGAGGTCACCGCGTTCGCGGGCCGGCCCTTCTCGGCGCTCAGCGGCGGCGAGCGGGCCAGGGTCGCGCTCGCCCGGGTGCTCGCCCAGCGGGCCCGGCTGCTGCTGCTCGACGAGCCGACGGCCGCACTCGACCTCAGGCACCAGGAGCTGGTGCTGCGGATCTGCCGCGAAAGGGCGCACGAAGGGGACGCAGTGGTAGTGGTGTTGCACGATCTGGGTCTCGCCGCCGCGTACGCGCACCGGGTGGTGATCCTGTGCGCCGGGCGCGCGGTGGCCGACGGGGCGCCCTCGGAGGTCTTCACCGACCGACTGCTTTCGGACGTCTACAAACAGCCGGTGGAAGTGTTTCCCCACCCGCGCACGGGCGGGGTCATGGTGGCTCCTGTCAGGGGTTCTTGACCCGTCTTTGACCGTTTCGTGGGGGACGGATAGTGCCCCCGTGACCGCACCGTGCTCGTACGCCGTCCATGAGAGCTGAATCACTGGACGGGCGGCTTTCAGTCAGGTAAGCCTCAGATAAGTTAGGGCAGCCTCACTGAGCCGCTGTGGGGTCACTGTGCTTTCCCTGTGATCCGCTTCCCCCCGTCTGTGACCCTCTTGGAGCCTGTATGCGAGCCGTCCGACTCTCCGTCGTCACCGCTGCCGCGACCGCGGCGGCGCTGGCCGCTGTCACGGGCTGCACCGAGAAGAGCAACGCGTCGAGCGACGACCACGTCGTCGAGGTGACGGCCACGGACAGCACGTGCGAGGTGTCGAAGAAGGAGTTCCCGGCCGGCCACGTCCAGCTCGACGTGACCAACAAGGGCTCCAAGGTCACCGAGGTCTACCTCCTGTTCCCCGACGACCGGATCGTCACCGAGCGCGAGAACATCGGCCCCGGCACCCGCCAGAAGGTCACCGCCGAGGTCAAGGCGGGCGACTACCGCATCGCCTGCAAGCCCGGCATGAAGGGCGAGGGCATCCGGCAGGACGTCACGGTCACCGGCGGCGGCAAGGCCGCCAAGCGCGACCCGCGCCTGGACGCGGCGGTCGCCTCCTACCGGCAGTACGCGCAGGAGCAGGCCGACGAGACCCTGCCCGAGGCCAAGGTGTTCGCGGACGCCGTCAAGGCCGGTGACATAGAGGCCGCGAAGAAGGCGTACGCCACCTCGCGCATCGGCTGGGAGCGCACCGAGCCGGTCGCCGAGTCGTTCGGGGACATCGACCCGAAGGTAGACGTGCGCGAGGACGGTCTGGAGGAGGGCCAGGACCCGGAGAAGGACTGGACGGGCTGGCACCGCCTGGAGCGCTCGCTGTGGAAGGACAAGAAGCTCACCGACCGGGACTCCGAGCTGGCCGACCAGCTGATCAAGGACCTCACCGACTGGCAGAACCGCGTCGGCAAGGCGGAGATCACCCCGACCTCGATGGCCAACGGCGCCAAGGAACTCCTCGACGAGGTCGCCACCGGCAAGGTCACCGGCGAGGAGGAGCGCTACTCGCACACCGACCTGGTCGACTTCAAGGCGAACGTCGAGGGCGCGGAGAAGTCGTACGCACTGCTGAAGCCGGTGGCGAAGGAGAACGACGCGGCGCTGGTCACCGAGCTGGACAAGCAGTTCGCGGCGCTCGACGCGCTGCTGGACAAGTACCGCGAGGACAAGACCTCGTACGACTTCACCTCGTACGACAAGGTCGGCAAGGCCGACCGCAAGGAACTCTCGGACGCGGTGAACGCGCTCGCGGAGCCCCTGTCCAAGCTCGCCGCCGCCGTCGTCGCGACGAAGTAGGGACCGGCCATGACCGACACCCCCGCCGGGAAACCGGCGTCCTCCGAGCAGCCCGCGTCCTCCGCGCCCGCCACCACTGCGGCGGCTCCGTCGCGGCGTGCGCTGATCGGCTGGGGCGGTGCCGGGCTCGCCCTGGGTGCCGCCGCGGCCGGCGGCGCGGTGGCGGTGGCCCGCTCCGGCGACGACACCGCCCCGGCCGCAGCCGGGGCGGGCGGCGAGATCGCCTTCCACGGCATCCACCAGGCGGGCATCGCCACCCCGGTGCAGGACCGGCTGCACTTCGCGGCCTTCGACGTGAAGACGACCGACCGGGCCGCGTTCGTGCAGCTGCTGAAGGACTGGACCGAGGCGGCCCGGCGGATGACCGCCGGGCGGGCGGTCGGCGAGGGCGCGTACGGCGGTCTCGCCGAGGCGCCGCCGGACGACACCGGGGAGGCGCTCGGCCTCTCCCCGTCACGGCTGACCCTCACCATCGGCTTCGGCCCTTCCCTCTTCGAGAAGTTCGGCCTCTCCGGCCGGCGGCCCGAAGCCCTCGTCGACCTGCCGAAGTTCGCCGGCGACAACCTGGACAAAAACCGCAGCGGCGGCGACCTGTGCATCCAGGCGTGCGCGGACGACCCGCAGATCGCCGTGCACGCGATCCGCAACCTGGCCAGGATCGGCTTCGGCAAGGTCGTCATCCGCTGGTCGCAGCTGGGCTTCGGCAAGACCTCCTCGACGACCCCGGACGCCCAGACCCCCCGTAACCTCATGGGGTTCAAGGACGGCACCCGCAACATCGCCGGGACCGAGACCGACCGCCTGAAGAAGTTCGTGTGGGTCGAGGAGGCGAAGGAGAGCGACGGCGACGGCGACTCTGCCTGGATGGCCGGGGGCTCCTACCTCGTGGCCCGGCGGATCCGGATGAACATCGAGACCTGGGACCGCACCTCACTCCAGGAGCAGGAGGACATCTTCGGCCGCGACAAGGGCGAAGGCGCCCCCGTCGGCAAGGCGAAGGAACGCGACGAGCCCTTCCTCAAAGCCATGCTGCCCGACGCGCACGTGCGGCTCGCGCACCCCGACACCAACGCCGGGGCCACGCTCCTGCGCCGCGGCTACTCCTTCACCGACGGCACCGACGGGCTGGGCCGCCTGGACGCGGGCCTGTTCTTCCTCGCCTACCAGCGCGATGTGCGCAAGGGCTTCATCCCCGTGCAGCGCAGCCTGGCGGCCGACGCGCTCAACGAGTACATCCAGCACGTGGGTTCGGCGGTGTTCGCGATCCCGCCCGGCGTCCGCGACAAGGACGACTGGTGGGGCCGGGCCCTTTTCGCCGAAAACCCCGGCGGTACGAACAGCCCCAAGGAGGCGTAGGCCGTGTTCGGCAACTATCTGATCGGCCTGCGCGAAGGACTTGAGGCCAGCCTCGTCGTCTGCATCCTCATCGCCTATCTGGTCAAGACGGACCGCCGGGACGCCCTCAAGCCCGTCTGGACCGGCATCGCGGTCGCCGTCGTCCTCGCCCTCGGCTTCGGTTTCGCGCTCGAATTCGGCTCCCAGGAGCTGACGTTCGAGGCGCAGGAGGCGCTCGGCGGCTCACTGTCGATCATCGCGGTCGGCCTGGTGACGTGGATGGTCTTCTGGATGCGCCGCACCGCCCGCCACCTCAGGAGCGAACTGCACGGCAGGATCGACGCGGCCCTGCAGATGGGCACGGCCGCACTGGTCGCCACCGCGTTCCTGGCCGTCGGCCGCGAAGGCCTGGAGACGGCCCTGTTCGTGTGGGCGTCGGTGCGCGCGTCGAACGACGGCACCCAGGGCCCGCTGATCGGCGTGCTCCTCGGCATCCTGACCGCAGTGGTGCTCGGCTATCTCTTCTACCGGGGCACGGTCCGCATCAACCTCGCCAAGTTCTTCACGTGGACCGGCGGCATGCTCGTCGTCGTGGCCGCGGGCGTCCTCGCGTACGGCGTGCACGACCTCCAGGAGGCCGACTTCCTGCCGGGCCTGACGGACAAGGCCTTCGACATCAGCGAGACCGTCCCCCCGGACAGCTGGTACGGCACCCTCCTGAAGGGCGTCCTCAACTTCCAGCCCGACCCGACCGTCGTCCAGGTCGTCGTGTGGGTCCTCTACCTGGTGCCGACGCTGGCGTTCTTCCTGGCGCCCTCGCGGTCCGCCAAAAGCGGTGCCAAGTCGCCCACACCGGTGCGCGAAGAGGCGTGAGACCGGCGCACGGAGGGCGCGGTACGTCATCCCGCCGCCCGGACGTCTCCCGGCCCCGGTAGGGTTCGCCTCCGGGAAACCGGGATCGGCAACCGGGAATCGGGACGGGGAAGGTGAAGGGACTCGATGAGCAGGGATCGCAGCCCTCGTAGGTCTCCTGGGCCTCGCAGGCCTCGCGGACTCGGCCGCGGCGCACTGACGGCGGCCTCCGTGACCGTGCTGTCGGTGACGGCCAGCGGCTGTGTGGTGGTGCACGGGGAACGGGAGATCCTCCCCGGGGCCACGAAGAGCGAGGCCGCACGTGCCCTGCGGGACTTCACCACCGCCTACAACAAGGCGAACGGCGCCAACGACCCGTCCCTGGACGCGGACCGGGTCACCGGCGCCCTCGGGGACATCGACGGGGCGAAGCTGAAGGCCGGCGCCAAGAACCAGCCCGGCGGCAACGCCGACTACGTGCCGCTGAAGCTGACCGACACCGAGTTCACGATCCCGGAGAAGGCCGGCTGGCCGCGCTGGTTCGTCACCGACTCGAAGGCCAACAAGGGCCGCGCCGAGGACCGTTGGCTGATGGTGTTCACCCGCGGCGACGCGAACGAGGTGTGGCAGGTCGCGTATCTGACGATCTCCTCCGCGGACGAGATACCGACGTTCAAGAAGAACGACGACGGCTGGGCGGAGCCGGTCACGGCGAACGCGGCGGATCTGGCGGTCGCCCCCGGGAAACTCCCCCAGCAGTACGCCACTTACCTGAAGGACGGCGGCAGCACCTTCGCGGACGGCGCCCACACCACGAAGTGGCGCTCCGACCGGGCGAAGAGCGCCGCACGGCCGGGGCTCGCCCAGCAGTACATCGACGAGCCGCTGACGTCCGGCGACTACGCCCCGGTCGGCCTGCGCACGGCGGACGGCGGCGCCCTCGTCTTCTTCACCACCCGCCACTACCAGAAGCAGACGGCGGCCCCGGGCGTCCCGATCAACGTCACCAACGCCGACGTCAAAGCCCTGATGACGGGCGAACCCAAACAGTCCCTGACCCTGGAATCCATCTCCAACCAGGCGGTCCTGGACCCCCCGAAGTCGGCCTCGGACCAACGGATCACTTTCCTGAGCAGAATCCAGGGCCTGACGGCGGCAAAGGGAGATTAGGAGCGGGGCCGCGCCCCGTCAGGGGCGCGGGGAACTGCGCGGCCGGCCCCCACTCACCCGCAGACAGAACTCGGCGTCATCCCCGGAGGGGCCACGCCGCAACATGCTCCCGCTCAACCCCCGCATACCGAGCACATTCATCCGTCAGGACTTCCAGCAAGGACAACGGATCCGGCAACGGATACTCGGGCCCGCGCACCCACTGCACCACCAGCTCCCCCGGCAACCGGGCCGGAGGCACCAGCACGTACGACCCCCGGCAGTGCCACCGCAGCCCCGGATGCTCATCCATCGTCTCGGGATGACAGTCCAGCTCGCACGGCCACCACTCGTCCTCGTCCTCGGGCGTCCCGCGCGTCGCCGTGAAGAAGAGCATCCGGTCGTCCCCGGACAGCGCGACCGGCCCGACCTCGATCCCGGAGCCGAGCAGCCGCTCCAGCGCCTCCTGCCCGGCCTCCACCGGCACGTCCAGCACGTCGTGCACCATGCCGGTCGCGGTGATGAAGTTGGCGAGCGGCTGATGCCGGGCCCACCTCTCGATCTGCGACCGGTCGGTCGTGGACTGCGTCTGCCAGGCGAACGAAACGGGGTGGCGCGCGGGGGTCGGACACCCGACGCGGTCGCACGAACACCGGTACGCGGAGGGATGGGCGGCGGGCGCGAGCGGCAGCCCGGCTCCGGCGGCGGCCAGCAGCAGTTCCTCACGGCTCGCGGAGTCGTCCGCGGCGTCGGTCCGTGGGCGCCGACCGCGCAACCACTGGGAGATCCTGCCCTGCCCGCCGGAGCGGCGGCCCGTCTCTGCGCTCATATAGTGCCCTCGCCTGGCTGTTGTGCGGACAGCATGCCTCATGCTCCCACCATCCTGCGCTCCGGGGGGCCGGAGCCCACATCCGGGGTAGGTGGGGTGATGCCCGCCCGGGGCAGTGATCGAGTGTCATTGCGTACTTTGACACGATATGCCCGCCTACGGTGTCGGCATGGTCACACGGACTGCGCTGACGGGTATCGCCGGTCTCACGTCACTGGCTCTCGTGGGACAGAGCGGGGCGATCACCCCTCTGGAATGGGGCCCCGGCCCCCTGACGGTGTCGGCGCTGCCCCGCGTCGTCTACACGGCACACCGCGGGGGCGCCCGCGAGGTGCCGGAGAACAGCATGACGGGCCTCATGACGGCGTACGAGCGCGGGACGGCCCAGGTGCTCGACCTGGACACCCGGATACTGCGCGACGGGACGATGGTGGTCATGCACGACGCCACCCTGAACCGCACGACCTACATGGGCGGCCCCGTGCACGCGCTCGACCGGCGGGACTGGCAGGGGGTACGGCTGCGCCCCAAGGACACCCTCCCCGGGAGCTGGCGCTCGGAACGGCCGCCGACGCTCGCCGAGGTGCTGGACCGGTTCGGCGGGCGGGTGGTGCTGATGCTGGAGGCCAAGGACCCGCGGAGTCTGCGGGCCATCGCGGCCATGCTCAGGGAACGCGGTCTGACCCGTTCGGTGCTGGTCAACTCCAACCATCCCGCCGTGGCCCTGCGCACCCACCGCCTGGGCCTGCTCTCGCAGCTGTGGCGTTCGGCGCACCAGATGCGTACCGACCGGCCCGCGCGGTGGCGGCCGTTCGTGGACGTCCTGGACGTCGACCACAAGGCCCGCGACCGCGATCTCGTACGGGCCGTCCGGTCCGGCATCCCGCGGGTGTGGGCGCACACGGTGGTGACCCCGGCGCAGCGTGACCGCGCCCTCGCGCTCGGCTGCGACGGGATCATCACGGACGCGCCGGGACGGCTGGCCCGCGTACGGACCCGGGCCTGGGGCCGACGCCAGGGTCAGGGGTGGGACCGGGGTCAGCGAGGGGCGATGCCGTAGAGGGCGTACTCGACGAGCTTGTCCGCGACGGCGTGGTCGAGCGGTCCGGTGCCCTGGAGCCAGCGCTGGGCGAGGGGCGAGACGAACAGGTCGCGCGCGATGTACGGGTCCACGTCCGCGCGCACCTGGCCCGCGTCCTGGGCCGCCCGCAGGCGTCGTACGTACAGCTCCAGCGACGGCATGAGCAGGGTGGCGACGAACTCCTTCGCGAAGGCCGGGTTGCCGACGCCCTCCGCGGCGAGTGCGCGGGCCGGGGCCTCGTAGCGGGGGTCGTTGAGCTCGTCGACGGTGGCGCGCAGGACGGTCTTGAGGTCGGCCTCCAGGTCCCCGGTGTCGGGGATGCCGTCCGTCTCCGCCCAGTCCCCGCCGCCGGCCGCTTCCGCCGCCTGGACGCCCAGGTCGACGAAGGCCTCCATGAGGACCTCGGCCTTCGACGACCACCAGCGGTAGATGGTCTGCTTGCCTACGCCCGCGCGGGCTGCGATGGCCTCGATGGTGGTTTTGGGGTAGCCGACCTCTGCTACGAGGGTGAGGGCGGCGGCGTAGATCGCGCGGCGGGACTTCTCACTGCGCCGACTGGAATCGGGAGCCATGCCCCCGAACCTACCAGCACCACAAGACGCCCCGTCTCGCCAAAGACTTTCCTTCGCCCCCGCCGCCCCTACCCTTCCCGTCACTGACTCGGGGGCGCAGCCCCCATGCAG
>NZ_JBHWZP010000204.1:0-16866 GCF_042728395.1 Streptomyces sp. NPDC060205 | reverse complement strand
GTGTCCGGGCCGGTGCTTCCGGGTGGGGCCGGAAGCACCGGCCGGGGCGGAGCTTCTTGCCGGGCGGAACTGGGTGGCGCGTCTCGCGTTCGCGGTGCCGGATGCAGGTCACGCTGATGAACCGGAACGTATTCGGTAAGCGCTTTCTAGTCAACGTCTCCCGTAGTCCGCATCCGGCCAACTCCGTCCGACCCGTGGCCAGGTGCCCCATGGGCGCCGGCGCACCCCGCCCGTACCGGAACCCGGCGTCCAGCGAGTGGAATCGGCCGGGGTGTAATGGGAGGCCAGAGACCGAACCACCGGGAGTGTCCATGGTCGCCGACCGGCCCAGACTGCTGTTCGTGACCGATCTGGCCTATCCCGCCCAGGGCCGCCGGTACTGCGACGAGGACATCTTCCTGACCTCCCGGCTTCGCGAGTACTTCGACCTCGCGCTGTGCCACCCGCTCGACGCGCCCGCGCTGATGGACTCCCCCGGCTTCGACGCGGTCGTGGTCCGCAACAGCGGGCCCGTCCTGCACCACCAGGCCGCGTACGACGCCTTCCGCGAGCGGGCTACGGATCGCGGGGTGCCGGTCTGCACGCAGCTGACGGGCAAAGGTGACCAGGCCGGGAAGCAGTACCTCGTCGACCTCACCGCCCAGGGCTTTCCGGTGATCCCGACCGTCGACCGGCCGGAAGATCTCGGGCTGCTCCCGGACGCGGCCGAGTACGTGGTGAAGCCGAAGCTCGGCGCGGACTCGATAGGCCTGGAGTTCGTCCCCCGGGAGCGGCTGCGGACCCTGTCGTTCGACGACGGCCCGGGTCTCCTCGTCCAGCCGCGCGTCGACTTCCGGTACGAGGTGTCGTTCTACTACGTGGACCACAGCTTCCAGTACGCCCTGTACGCGCCCCGCCCCGATCGGCGCTGGCACCTCGAACGCTATGAACCCACGCCCGCCGACCTGGACTTCGCGGCGCGGTTCATCGGCTGGAACGACATCGACCACGGCATCCAGCGCGTCGACGCCTGCCGCGCCCCGGACGGCGCCCTGCTGCTGGTCGAGCTGGAGGATCTCAACCCCTATCTGTCCCTGGACCTTCTCGACGACGCGACCCGTGACTCCTTCGTGGCGAGCTTCAGGGCCTCGCTCCACCGCCTGCTCGGCCGCGCCTGATCTTCGTCGTCCGCCGCCGTCCGCCGTCGTACGCGACCGGGTTCAGGGCCGTGACCTGGCGCGACGCGGGCGAGCACGGTCCGTCACGGCCAATGCGGGTCCGCCCGGCGGCTCTTGACACGCCCGGACCAGGTCGCTTTACTCCATCCAACGCCAGCCGAGCACCTGGCGCGAGAGGGACGCCCAGCCGGTAGACGGTCCACGCACCGTGAGCCCGGACAAAGTCGCCAGGACGGCCGCACAGCGGCGGATTCCGAGGCGGGGACGTACCCCCCGGTCTCTGGAGCTCATCATGTTCCTCCCCCTCCCCCACCGGACGGTCCCGTTCGGCGGCCACGTGAGCGTGGCCGGGTGCCAGGAGCAGGCCTCCCCGCGAGTGCGACACCGTACGCGCTGATCGTCCCGGCGCCGCCCCGCGCACCGCGCGCTCCGCTTGTCCGGGCAACCCGCGCTGCCGACCGCACCACCGTCGTCGCCGGTGGCAGCGCGCGTCACCTCACCGACCCGTACCGCCGGCCGTGTCGTGGCGTCCCGCACCACCTTCCCGTACCGCCTCACGCACGTACTCCTGGGGGCTCATATGGCCGCAGCACATCGCCCGAGCGGCACGTCCGCACGTCCGTCCCGCCGCACGGTGCTGCGGCGGAGTGCGGCCGTGGTGGGAGGGACCATGGCGTCGGCGGCCCTGTCGGCCTGCGCGGGAGAGGGCAGCGGTGTCGACGCCGACGGCCGGGTCAGGATCGAGGTGTGGCACGGGCAGACCGACACCGGCCGGGCCGCGATCGAGGATCTGACGGCCGAGTTCAACCGGACGCATCCGCGCATCCGGGTCGACCTCGGCGGCGGTGTCCTCTCGGACGCGATGCTGCAGAAGATCACCGCCGCCCTCGCCTCCGGTTCGTTCCCCGACATCGCCTACATCTTCGGCTCCGACCTGGCGAGCGTCGCCCGCAGCCCCTCCGTGGTGGACCTGACGGACACGTTCCACTCCGGTCCCGTTCCGTGGAAGGACTTCTGGGCACCGGCCCGCGAGGCGGTCACCCTCAACGGCCAGGTGCGGGCCGCGCCCGCGCTCATCGACTCCCTGGCGGTCGTGTGCAACAAGAAGCTCTTCCGTGACGCCGGTCTGCCGCTGCCCCGGCCCGGCTGGAGCTGGGACGACTTCACGAGCACGGCGGCGAAGCTCACCGACCGTGCGCGCGGTGTCTTCGGTACGGGCTGGCCCGGCGTGGGCGACGAGGACACCGTGTGGCGGCTGTGGCCGATGATCTGGGACCTGGGCGGTGACGTCACCAGCCGGGACGGGCGGCGGATCGGCTTCGAGGACACCGGCCTGCGAGCCCTGCGGACCGTGGAGGATCTCGTGAAGACGCGGAGCGTCTACGTCGACGCCAAGCCCGGCAGCGAGCAGATGTACCGGGTCTTCCTCTCGGGCCGGATGGGCATGGCCGTCACCGGCCCGTGGCAGCTCCCCGACATCCGGCAGGCGAAGGTCGACTACCACGTCGTACCGCTGCCCAGTTACAGCGGCAGGCCCGTCACCATCTCCGGGCCCGACACCTGGACCGTGTTCGACAACGGCTCCGCCCGCGTCGAGGCCGCCCGCACCTTCGTGACCTGGCTGTCGCGGCCCGCCCAGGACGTGCAGTGGGACATCCACGCCGGCAGCCTCCCCATCAGCCGGGGCACACAGGCGCTGCCGGCGTGGCAGAAGCAGGAGGCCGACACCCCGGGTCTTCGGGTGTTCACCAAGTCCCTTGAGTCGGCGCGGGTACGGCCCGTGCACCCGGCGTATCCGCAGATCTCGCAGTCCCTCGGCCAGGCGATCACCGCCGTGCTCCTCGGCCGCAGCTCCCCCGCCGAGGCCCTGCGCGACTGCGTGGACGAAGCCAACGCCGCCCTGCTCATCCCGCGTTGAGAGGACCTGCCATGCCCCGCCTGCCCACCCCCGTGACGCTCCCGGACCGGGGCGAGAAGCGCGGTCCCCGTACGCGAACACGCCCCCTGCTCGGCAAGGGCGCCACGGCCCCCGGCACCCCGCCCGGCCGGTACACGCCACGCCGGCGGCTGCGGCAGGAGACGGCCACCGCCTGGGCGTTCGTCGCGCCCTCCGTGCTCGTCATCCTCGGACTGAGCGTCGTCCCCGTGGTCTGGTCGCTCCTGCTGTCCTTCCAGGCCGACGATCTCGTGACGCCGAGCCGGTGGGTCGGCCTGGACAACTACCGGGCCCTCGCGCAGGACCCGCACTTCGACCAGGCGGTCCGCAACACCCTCGTGTACACCGTGCTGTACGTGCCGCTGAGCATCGGCTTCGGCCTGTTGCTCGCCCTCGCCCTGAACCGGCGCATCCGGCTCGTCGGGCTCTACCGGACCCTCGTCTTCGTGCCGTTCGTCATCTCGGCCGCCGCGCAGGGAGTGCTGTTCTCCTTCATCCTCGACCCGGAGTTCGGAGCGGCCAACGCCGTCCTGGACAAGGTCGGGATCTCTCCCCAGGGCTTCCTCAACGACCCGGGCCAGGCGCTCGCCGCGCTGCTCGCGATCTCCCTGTGGAGCGGCACGGGCTTCTGCGTGGTGGTGCTGCTGGCAGCGCTGCAGGACGTGCCGCCCTCGCTCATCGAAGCGGCCCGGCTCGACGGGGCCGGGCGTCTGCATCTGCTGCGCCATGTCGTCCTGCCCTCGCTCGGACCCGTCATGGTCTTCCTCCTGCTGTGGCAGGCCATCACCTCCCTCCAGGTCTTCGACCTCGTCTACGTCACGACGAAGGGCGGCCCGCTGGGGTCGACGACGGTGATCGTCTACTTCATCTGGGAGCAGGCGTTCAAGAACTTCACGGCGGGTTACGGCGCGGCGGCGGCGTACGCCCTGGCGCTCGCCCTGCTGGTGCTCGCCGCGGTGCCGCGGCTGACACGCAGCCTGCGCGACCGGTCCCGCGCGGACCGGCACCTCGAAGGAGCCGCACGATGACGACCGCTTCCCCCTCACCGGCCGCTTCCCCCTCGGCCGCCGCGTCCGCCGGGTCCGCATCGGCCACCGTGTACGCGGATGCCGCCGGCCCCGGGCCCGCCGGAGCTGCCGAGGGACCGGGCCGGCGCCGGAGGCTGCTGCCGTTCAGTCCCTGGCACCTCCTGCTCGCGCCGCTCTGTCTGGTCTTCGCGATCCCGTTGATCTGGCTGCTGCTCAGTTCCGTCATGAGCGACGCCGAGATCAACCGGTTCCCGCCCGCGCTGTGGCCGTCGGGGATCGACCTGGAGGGCTACCAGTACGTCATCGGCAACGCGATGTTCCCCCGGTGGTTCGCCAACTCGCTGATCGTGTCCCTGACCGCTGTGATGTCCAACCTGGTGCTGGGCTCCCTGGGCGGCTACGCCTTCGCCCGGATGCGGTTCGCCGGGTCGCGGATCCTGCTCGCCCTCATGCTCGCCACGATGGCGATCCCGTTCCAGCTGACGATGATCCCGACCTTCCTGGTCATGAAGCGCCTGGGCCTCATCGACTCGCTGGGCGCGCTGATCGTCCCCTCGCTGGTCACGCCGTTCGCGGTGTTCCTGCTGCGCCAGTTCTTCCTGTCGCTGCCCAGGGAACTGGAGGAGGCGGCCTGGCTCGACGGCTGTTCACGGCTGGGTGTGCTCTGGCGGATCGTGCTGCCGCTGTCCCGGCCGGCGCTGAGCACCGTGGCCGTCCTGACGTTCCTCACCACGTGGAACGACCTGACCTGGCCGTTGATCGCCATCAACCATGACACCCAGTACACCCTGCAACTGGGCCTGACGACCTTCCAGGGCCAGCACCACACCAGGTGGTCCGCGGTCATGGCGGGCAACATGATCACCGTGCTGCCCGTGCTGCTGGCGTTCCTGTTCGCGCAGAAGACCTTCATCCAGTCGATCACGTCGAGCGGCCTCAAGGGATAGCCCCCCGTCAGGCGTTCCCGTACTCCGCCCGGCAGCCCGTCGGCTGCCCACCGCGGTTCCGCCCGTACGCCCTCGCACCCGCACCCCTCTCAGGAAGACGTATGCCGCACACCTTCGACTTCGACCTGCTCGTCATCGGGGACGCCCATCCCGATGTCGTCCTCGGTCCCCTGGACGCGCTGCCGGACGCGCTCGCCGTGACCGACTTCCTGCGGGCCAACGCCCTGGAGGCCAGGGCCCTTTCGGCCGCCGCCCGGTCGACTGCCGATCCGGAGTCCGTCGAGGCCGCAGCCGCGGCCCTGGCCGCACACGGGCCGCACGTGATCGTCAAGAACGGTCCGGACGGGGCCGTCGCCCACGACGGCTCCACCGTGCTGCGCACGGACGGCATCCCCGCCCGGCCGGTGGACACCGTCGGGGCGGGTGACAGTTTCGACGCCGGATTCGTCGCCGCGCACCTGCGCGGGCTGTCCACCGCCCACGCCCTCGCCGCGGCCTGCGGCGCGCCGTCCACCCGCGCCCACGGCGGCACCCCGTCCCAGCCCACCTGGGACGAGGCCGTCGCCGCACTCTCCCGTAACGGAAAGAACCTCTGATGACTCTCAGTACCCCGAAGATCGCGTTCATCGGCGCGGGCAGTGTCGTGTTCACTCAGGGCCTGCTGGCCGATCTGCTGGCCTTCCCCGAACTGCGGGGCGCCCACATCGCGCTGCACGACATCGACACCGAGCGCCTGGCCACCGCCGAGGGCGCGGCCCGGCAGATCGCGGACCGGCTCACCGGGACCGGTTCTTCGCAGCCCCGGGTGACCGCTCACCTCGATCGCCGCGCCGCCCTCCAGGACGCCGACTTCGTCATCAACATCGTGCAGGTCGGCATGGGTGAGGCCACCCGGACCGACTTCGAGGTCCCGCAGCGCCATGGCCTGCGGCAGACCATCGGCGACACCCTGGGCATCGGCGGCATCTTCCGCGCGCTGCGCACCTTCCCCGTGCTGAAGTCGCTCGCCGCCGACATCGCCGAGCTCTGCCCGGACGCCTGGCTGCTCAACTACACCAACCCCATGGCCATGAACGTCCAGTACCTGAGCCAAGCAACCGGGCTGACCCGCGTGGTCGGACTGTGCCACTCGGTGTACTGGACCATCCACGACCTGGGCGAACTGCTCGGCGTCCCCCACGAGGAGATCACCTACCGTGCCGCCGGGGTCAACCACCAGGCATGGGTGCTGCGCCTGGAGCACCGGGGCACCGACCTCTACCCGCTCCTCGACGAACTGATCGAGCGGGATCCGCAGTTGCGGCGCCGGGTCCGCGTCGACATGTACCGGCGCCTCGGTTTCTATCCGACCGAGACGAGCGAGCACTCCGCCGAGTACGTCCCCTGGTACCTGCACCACGACAGCGAGATCGAACGGCTGCGGCTTCCGGTCGGCGCGTACCTCGGCATCGTCGAGGAGAACGTCGCGGCCTACGAGGAGACCCGCAAGGCACTCGCCGCCGGGACGCCCCTCACGGTCGAGGGCACCATGGAGTACGCCCCGCAGATCATCCACAGCATCGTGACCGGCACCCCGCGCACCGTCTACGGCAATGTCCCCAACCACGGTCTGATCGACAACCTCCCGGCCTCCGGCACCGTCGAAGTGCCCTGCCTGGTGGATGACTTGGGGGTGCAGCCGACCAGGGTCGGCCCGCTTCCGGCCCAGTTGGCCGCGCTGAACCGCACCTACCTGAGCATGAACGAGCTGGTGGTCCGCGCCGCCGTCGAGGACGACCCCCGGTCGATCCGCCAGGCCGCCATGGCCGATCCCGCGACCGCCGCCGCCCTGCCGGTCGAGCGCATCTGGGACCTGTGCGACGACATGGTACGAGCCCACGCGGACCTCCTCCAGCCGTCGCTGCGCGCCACCCTGGGCCACTGAGGCCCGAGCCCGTGTAGTGCGTACGCACCAGGACACGGGGGCGGCTGGTCCCCTCGCACCAGGGCAGGACGGCGGCGGGGAACGATGCCCGGCAGGTGCGCCGGAAGGAACTGTGGGAGGCGCGTGAACCGCACGCGTCTCCCCTTCCTCACGGTGTCTGGAGTGATCTGCACGTGGCAACTTTTCTCTACCGGATCGGGCGGTGGGCCTTCCGGCGCCGCCGGCTCGTGGGCGGTCTGTGGCTGGGTGTGCTCCTGCTGGCCGTGGCCGCCGCCGCACTGGCGCCGGCCGGGGAGGAGGAGGACCTCTCCATGCCGGGCACCGAGTCGCAGAAGGCGTTCGACCTGCTCGACGAGCGCTTCCCGGAGAGCAACTCCCAGGGCGCGGAGGCCCGGTTGGTGTTCCGGGCACCGGACGGGCAGCGGGTGACCGCCCAGCGGAACAGGGCCGCCGTCGAGGACACCCTCGGCTCGCTCGACGGGAGCGATCAGGTCGCGTCGGCCTCCGACCCCTATGAGGCGGGCGCCGTCAGCGAGGACGGCACCATCGCCTACTCCACCGTCACCTACGCCGTGGACGCGGTCGACCTGACCGAGCCGACGAAGAGCGCCCTCGAAAGCGCCGCGAACCAGGCCCGGGACGCGGGGCTGACCGTGGAGATCGGCGGCTCCGCCCTGGACTCGGAGGAGGAGCCGGGTGGCACGACGGAGATCATCGGCGTGGCCGTCGCGGCGGTCGTCCTGATCCTCGCCCTCGGATCGCTGGTCGCCGCCGGGCTGTCGCTGCTGACCGCCGTCGTGGGCGTGGCCATCGCCTTCGGTCTGGTCTCCGCGCTGGCGGTGCCGCTGGGCCTGACGTCCACCGTCGCCATCCTGGCGCTGATGCTGGGCCTCGCGGTCGGCATCGACTACGCGCTCTTCATCACCTCCCGCTTCCGCGACGAGTGCGCCCGGGGCAGCGACCCGCAGGAGGCCGCCGGACGGGCGGTGGGCACGGCCGGCTCCGCCGTCGTCTTCGCCGGCGCGACCGTCTTCATCGCCCTGGTCGGCCTGGGTGTCGTCGGCATCCCCGAACTCACCAAGATGGGCCTGGGCGGCGCGGGCGCCGTGGCCCTCGCCGTACTCGTCGCACTGACCCTGGTCCCGGCGCTGTTCGGCTTCTTCGGCCGGCGGGTGCTGTCCCGCGCCGTCCGCAGGGCCGGCCGGCCGGGCGGCGAGCACGCACACCAGGCGCCCACCGTCACGGCCGGCCGCGACGGGCTCGGCACCCGCTGGGCACGGTTCGTGCTGCGCCGGCCGGGAGCCGTGCTGCTGACCGCCGTCCTCGGTCTCGGGGCGGTGGCCCTGCCGGCGCTGAGCCTGGAACTCGGGCTGCCCGGCGACGAGTCCAAGTCGGTGGAGACCACTCAGCGCCGCGCCTACGACCTGCTGTCGGAAGGCTTCGGCCCCGGCTTCAACGGCCCGTTGACCGTGGTCGTGGACACCTCGGGGTCCAAGGACGCCCGCACCGCCACGGACCTGGTCGTCAAGACCGTACGAGGAGTGGACGGGGTGGCGTCGGTCGGTGATCCGGTGCTCAGCCGCACGAAGGACACGGCCGTCCTCACCGCCGTCCCGCGGACCGCGCCGAACAGCGGCGAGACCAAGGACCTGGTGCAGGCGATCCGGGACGCGGTTGCCGGCGTGGAGGCCGGCACGGGCACCACCGTCCTGGTGACCGGGACGACGGCGCTGAACATCGACATCTCCGAAGCGATGTCCGACGCCCTCGTCCCCTATCTGACCGTGGTCATCGGCCTGGCGTTCCTCCTGCTGACGGTGGTCTTCCGCTCGCTCCTCGTCCCGGTCAAGGCCGCGCTCGGCTTCCTGCTGTCGGTGGGTGCCGCCTTCGGCGTGCTGGTCGCCGTCTTCCAGTGGGGCTGGGCGGCGGACCTGCTCGGCATCGAGCAGACCGGACCGGTCATGTCACTGATGCCGATCCTCATCATCGGCATCGTGTTCGGCCTCGCGATGGACTACGAGGTCTTCCTCCTCACCCGGATGCGGGAGGCCTACGTGCACGGCGCATCCCCCGGCGAGGCGGTCGTCACCGGCTTCCGGCACAGCGGGCGTGTGGTGGCCGCGGCGGCGATCATCATGATCAGCGTGTTCGGCGGTTTCGTCGGGATGAGCAGCCCGACCATCCAGACGATGGGCGTCGGTCTGGCCGCCGCCGTGGCCTTCGACGCCTTCGTGGTCCGGATGGCGATCGCACCCGCGGTCCTGGCGCTGCTCGGCGACCGGGCCTGGTGGCTGCCCCGTATCCTGAACCGCGTGCTGCCGAATGTGGACATCGAGGGTGAGGCACTGAGCAGGCGTGCTCCGGCCCCCGCGACCGGACCGGGCGCGGCGGTGCCGCAGTTCCCCGCCGGCCGGCACTGAACCGGCGATGGCGAGCACAGGTGGCGGTGGGCCGCGCTCACCCCGCACATGGTGGCGGCGGGGCGCGGTACCGGCAACAGCGTTCGTGCTCTGTCTGCTCGGCGGTGTGATCCAGGTCGACGACACGCTGTCCGCGCCGCCTCTCGCCGCGTACTTCGTCGCCGTGGTGTCCTGTGCCGTGCTGCCGCTGCGGCACCGGGCACCCCTGGCCGCCCTCGCGGCCACGACCGCAGCCACGGTCCTCGTCCAGCCCCTGGGCCTGCTGCTGAGCCCGCTCATCGCGGCTCCCGCCGTGATCAGCGCCTACTCCTACTCGCTCGCCGCGCGCACCGAACGCCGCGCGGCGGGCGCGGTGGCGCTCAGTGCCGTCGTGCTGCTGGCGGCTTCCATTCCCTTGACCGGGGACCTGTCGTGGCAGGACACGAGCCGGATAGGAGTGGTGTCGGCGTTCCCGCTGGTGGCCGGCGTGCTCGGCCACTCGGTGCGCAACCGGCGGGCCTACCTGGCGGCCGTGGAGGAGCGGGCCAGGCGGGCCGAGGAGACCCGGGACACCGAGGCGCGGCGGCGCGTGGCCGAGGAACGGGTGCGTATCGCCCGGGAGTTGCACGATCTCGTGGCCCATCAGATCACCCTGGCCAACGCGCAGGCGACGGTCGCCGCCCACCTCTTCGACACGCGCCCGGAGCAGACCCGTAAGAGCCTCGGGGAGCTGATCGAGACCACCGGGCACGCGCTCGACGAACTGCGGGCCACGGTCGGCCTGTTGCGTCAGACCGGCGACGCGGCCGCGCCCGCCGAACCCGCGCCGGGCCTCTCCCGGCTTCCCATGCTCATCGAGTCCTTCCACCGCGCGGGCCTTGAGGTGTCGGTGCACCAGGAGGGCACGGCCAGGCCGCTGCCGCCCGGGGTCGACCTCACCGCCTACCGCATCGTCCAGGAGGCCCTGACCAACGTGACCAAACACTCCGGTACCCGCAGCGCCCGGGTGCGCCTCGACTGGCACCGCGACCGTGTCACCGTCACGGTCGCCGACGACGGAGGGGGTGCTCGCGCGGTGCCGAGCGCGTCCGCGGCCCCGGACGGTCCGCCGCCCGGTTTCGGTCTGATCGGGATGCGTGAGCGGGCCACCGCGGTCGGGGGTCACCTCTCCGCTGGCAGGCGCGCCGAGGGCGGCTTCCTGGTCTCCGCCCGGCTGCCCCTCCCGCCCGTCAAGGACACCGTGGGCGGCGGGGTCACCGGTGGCGGCGACGGCGGCGGGGACAGCAAGGCCGGCGGGGACGCGTCATGACGCTCAGGGTGCTCCTCGCCGACGATCAGGCGCTGCTGCGCGGTGCCTTCCGGCTGCTCCTCGACAGCGCCGACGACATCACCGTGGTCGGCGAGGCGGGCGACGGCAGGGAGGCGGTGCGGCTCACCCGGGAGCTGCGCCCGGATGTGGTGATCATGGACATCCGTATGCCCGAGGTGGACGGTCTCACCGCCACCTCGGAGATCTGCGCGGACCCGGAACTGCGTACGAGCCGCATCCTGATCCTCACCACGTACGAGACCGACGAATACGTCGCCCAGGCGCTGCGCGCGGGGGTCGGCGGCTTCATCGGCAAGGGCATCGGGGCCGAGGACCTGCTGGACGCCGTGCGGACGATCGCCGCCGGCGACACTCTGCTGTCCCCCGCCGCGACCCGTTCCCTGGTGGCCCGTTTCCTGGCCACTCCGGACAACCTCCTGCCGCAGCACGCCGAACAGCTCGACGTGCTCACCCCGCGCGAACGCGAGATGGTGGCGCTGGTCGCGACCGGGCTGTCCAACCAGGAGATCGCCGAGCGCATGTTCCTCAGCCCGTTCACCGTACGCGCCCATGTGCAGCGCGCCATGACGAAGCTGGAAGCCCGTGACCGGGCCCAGCTCGTCGTCATCGCCTACCGGACGGGCCTGGCCCACCCCGCCCCCGACGGTCTGTCGTGACCCGCCCCCGACGGTCTGTCGTGACTCGCCGCCGGGGGTCGGCCGTTCTCACGGCTGCTTCTCGCGGCCCCCTGTCCAGGCCACTTCGCGCGGTTACTGGGCGAAGTCGGGCAGCGTGAGGGCCGAATGAGCCGGTCGGGCCGGGGCCGAGGGCAGGGCGACGAGGTCCCGCAGCCTGGCGTTGCGTCGCTCCAACGCCCGTGCCGTGGTCGGGAAGAGTGAGGCTCCGCCCTTCTCCACCAGTGCCTGGTTCATGGCCACGAAGCCGCGCGTGTCGCGTTCGTAGGCCGCGAAGGCCGCGGTGTGGTCCCGGTGGGTGGCCAGTGCATGGGCGAGCATGTAGGCGCCGGTCAGCGCGAGGCTCGACCCCTGTCCGGTGAGGAACGAGGGTGCGTACGCGGCGTCGCCGACGAGCGCGACACGGCCACGGGACCAGCGGGGCATACGGATCTGCCCGGCCGTGTCGAAGAACAGGTCGTCCGCGTGGCGCAGGGCGTCGACTAGGTCGGGGACCTTCCATCCCGCCCCCGCGAAGGCCTCGGCGACCAACTGCTTCTGGGCGCCGGGGTCGTGGAAATCCCCGTACGGTGGTCGCGGCCGGTGGAAGTTCAGGAAGGCATGCAGGTCGTCGGCGTCCCCGACGGCGTACAGGGCCGCGGCCTTGCCCGGGGTGTTCCACAGCATGACTTCACGGGAGAGCCCGAAGGAGTTCGGCATGGTGAACAGGGCGAAGCAGTAGCCGAGGTAGTGGTGGAACTGTTCCTCGGGGCCGAACACCAACTCTCGGGTGTGCGAGTGCATGCCGTCGGCGCCGACCACCAGGTCGAACGTACGCCGTCGCCCGCTGCGGAAGGTGACGTCGACTCCTGGCCCGTACGTGCCAGGGGTGTCGGGAGTGTCGAGGGTGTCTATGGAGTCGTCGAACAGGAACTCCACGTCGTCGCGGACCAGTTGGTGGAGCAGCGCGGCCAGATCGCCGCGGCGCACCTCCAGGTCCCGTCCCGCCACACTGCCGGCAACGGCGCTCGGGCTCACCGAAGTCACCGTGCTGCCGTCGGAGTCGAGGAACGTGCAGCGACGCGAGTCGATATGGGCGTCCCGCAGCTGGGGCAGTATCCCCATCCGCCGGACGACCTCGACGGCGGTGCCTCGGATGTCGATCGGGTATCCGCCGGCACGCAGTGAGCCCGCCTTCTCCACCACGGTGACCGCGCATCCGGACCGGTGCAGCCAGTACGCCAGCGCGGGTCCGGAAATGCTGGCCCCGGAGATCAGGACGCTCCGCCTCACCGGCCCCCTGGCGTTCTCCGTGTTCTCCGTGTTCTCGGTGTTCTCCGTCTTCTTCGTGTTCCGCACGTCCGTCGACGGACCGGTCGGTGTCATGCCTGGGCTCCCTTTTTCGTGAGACGGACGACGAGCAGTGCCGACGCGGCGACGAGACCGGCGGCGGTGAACCCCGCGGCGAAGGCGGATTCGGCGGGCAGACCGGTCACCGGTCCGGCCCCGGCGTCGAGGATCGCGCCCGCCACCTGGGCGCCCAGCGCGACACCGATCACGCGCGTCACGACGAGCAGACCGGTGGCGATGCCGATGTCCTTGGTCGCGATGGCGGTGGCGGTGCCGGCGAGCAGGGCCGTGGTGCCGACACCCGCGGCGAACGCGGTCAGCACCTTCGCGAGGACGAGCTGCCACTCCGCGCCGTGCAGCCAGGCCAGGGCGATCATCGTGGCCGCCGTGGCGACTGAGCCCACGACGACCACGGCACGCGAGCCGAAACGCCGCACCGCGAGCCCGCCGACCGAGTCGCTCACCGCTCCGGCGACGGCACCGGGCAGCAGGAAGAGGCCGATGTCGGTGGTGTCCGCTCCAAAGCCGTAGCCGTCGGCCGATACGGCGAACAGTTGCGGCAGCAGGAAGAGCACCATCCCGGAGCTGATGGTCATGACGAAGGTCAGTACACAGGCATGCCACATCGCGGGCTTCGCCAGCATGCGCAGATCGACCATCGGCGAAGCCGCCCGGCGCTCGACGGCCACCCACCCGGCCGCCAGGGCCGCCACGACCACCGCGACGGCACCGACCGCGAGGGGCGGCAGACCGCCGTCCCTCGTCACCGTCACGAGTCCGAGCATGAACGCGAGCAGCGTGCCGCTGAGCAGCACCACACCGGGCCAGTCGATGCCGTGCTCCGAGGGGATCGGCGGATCGTGCGGCATCAGCCGGTGCACCGCCACCGTCGTCGCGACGATCGCGATCGTCGGCAGCGCGAACATCCAGTGCCAGGACAGTCCTTCCGCGACCGGGCCGGCGAAGACCATGCCCGCCATACCGCCGCCCGTGAACAGCGCGACGACCACTCCGATCGCCACCTGTGACTGCGCCGCCGGAAGGTGTTTGCGCACCAGGATGAAGGAGAGGGGCAGCGCGCCCACCATCACGCCCTGCAACACCTGGCCGAGCAGCAGCACCGGCAGGTTGGGCGCCAGGCCGGCCAGCAGGCCACCGGCCGAGACGACGGCCATCAGCCGGACCAGCACCCGTTTCCCGCCGTAGCGGTCGCCGAGTTTGCCCGCGACGGGTGTGATGACCGCGCCCGTGATGAGTAACGTGTTGCCGACCAGCGCCCCTTCGGCGGGGCTGACCCCCAACTCGGCCTGCAGCAGCGGGAGCGCGGGCTCCACCACCGACTGCAGGGCGCCGAGGGCCAGTGCCAGGAGGCCGAGGGCGGCGATCGAGGGTCGCCCGAGGCGGGCCGGGGGATGTAAGGCTTCGGACAGGGACGTCCTGGTCATCACTTGTCGATCACTCCAGACACCGGGAGGGGAGGGTGGGGTCACGTGAGGTGCACGCGTCTCCCACACTCCCCGCCGGCGCCCGCGCCGGGCATCGTCCCCGGCCGCCGTCTCCGCCTGGTGCGCCCGGACCAGCCCTTCACCTGCCCTGGTGCCTACGCACTACGGGCGTACGGACGACGTACGGTCCCGGCCAGGGCCGCCCGGCGGCCACCGGAAGCGGCGACGCGCGGAAGCTGGGCTTGCTGCGCGTCGCCCTGGAAGCGACCGAACACGTAACCCTGACAGGTAAATCTGGCACTGTCAGGTAAATCTCCTCCTGCCAAAGGTGCGCTCGTCTCACTAGCGTCTTCCTCGGCGACGAAGAGCGCGGCACCGCGCCCCCTCCGACGGGGCGAAGGGGCTCCGCGACGCATTGTGCCGACTTCCGGTCCGGCCGACGCTCTCGCCTTTCACCGAGGTACATCGAAGGAGACATCCCGTGTTCGAACGCATGGCCGAATTGGCGATCCGCCGATCTCGGCTGGTCCTGGTCGTCGCCGCCCTGGCCGTGGCCCTCCTGGGCGTGGTGGGCGCAGGCGCCTTCGAGAAGCTGAAGGGAGGCGGCTTCGACGACCCCGCCTCCCAGTCCACCCGAGCGGCGAACGTCATCGACGAGAAGTTCGGCGGCGAGGTCAACCTCGTCCTGCTGGTCCGCTCCCCCGACGGCCGTATCGACACCCCCGCCTCCCAGGAGAGCGGCCGGGCCCTGGCGGCCGACCTCAAGAAGGACGAGCGGCTCAGCAACGTCGTCTCGTACTGGGAGACGAAGAGCCCGGACCTGCGTTCCGAGGACGGCCGCGAGGCCATGGTGCTCGCGCATGTGCGGGGCGACCCGACCGAACAGCGGGAGAACGCCAAGGAGGTCATCGACACCTTCAGCGGCACGTACAAGGACACGCTCACCGTGCAGGCCGGCGGGGGCGCCGCCGTCGGCGCGGACCTGTCGAAGCAGGTGGTCGACGATCTGATCCTCGCCGAGGCGATCGCCATACCCCTGACCCTCGTGCTGCTCCTGTTCGTCTTCGGCAGCGTCGTCGCCGCCCTGCTGCCGCTGGTCATCGCGATCATCGCCATCATGGGTTCGTTCGCCCAGCTCTTCCTGCTCGGCAGTGTCACCGATGTCGCCGACACCGCGACCAACCTCACCACCGCCCTGGGCCTCGGACTGGGCATCGACTACGCCCTTCTGATGGTCAGCCGCTTCCGGGAGCAGCTCGCGGCCGGGGCGAGCGTGGACGACGCCGTCCGGCGCACGGTGCACACGGCGGGCCGCACGGTCGCCTTCTCCGCCGCGACGGTCGCGGCGGCCCTGGCGGCACTGCTGGTGTTCCCGCAGTACTTCCTGCGCTCGTTCGGCTTCGCCGGCGTCGGTGTCGTCGCCATCGCCGCCCTCAGCACCCTGTTCGTGATGCCGGCCCTGCTGAAGGTACTGGGGCACCGCGTCAACAGCGGGCAACTGCCGTGGGCGAAGACGCAGCGGTCCGACGCCCGTACACCTCTGTGGGGACGGCTGGCCCGTACCGTCATGCGGCGGCCCGCTCTCACCGCGCTGCCCGTCCTCGCCGTACTGCTGTTCGCGGCGAGCCCCCTGCTGAACATCACCTTCGGTACGCCGGACGAACGCGTGCTGCCCAAGGACGCCGGGAGCCGCCAGGTCTCGCAGGTGCTGCGGGAGAACTTCGGGGGCAGTGAGGACGCGGCCCTGAACATCGCCATCGACCAGCCCGTGGACAAGGAGCCGCTGGCGTCGTACGCGGGCCGGCTGGCCGCGCTCAAGGGCGTACTGCGGGTCGAGACCAGTGCGGGCACCTACAGCGCGGGCCAATCCATGGTGAACGGCCCCGCCGACTCCGCGCTCGGCCGGCCCGACGCACAGCGGATCAGCGTGGTGAGCGGCCTGACGCCGAAGTCGGACGACGCCCAGGACCTGGTCGAGCAGGTGCGCTCGCTCACCCCGCCCGCCGGGACGCACCCCCTGGTCGGTGGCCCGGACGCCGTGCTCGTCGACGCCAAGCAGTCCGTCGCCGACCGGCTTCCCCTCGCCGTGGCCCTGGTGGTCCTCACCACCTTCCTGCTGCTCTTCCTGTTCACCGGCAGCGTCGTGCACCCGTTGCGCGCACTGGTCCTGAACGCGATCAGCCTCGCGGCCACCCTCGGTGTGATGACCTGGATCTTCCAGGACGGTCACCTCTCCTCTCCGCTCGGCTTCACCGCGCAGCCGATGGAGGTGTCGATGACCGTGCTGATGTTCTGCATCGCCTTCGGCCTCTCGATGGACTACGAGGTCTTCGTCACCAGCCGCATCAAGGAACTCCACGACCAGGGCGAGGACAACGAGTCCGCGGTGGTCAACGGTCTCGGCCACACCGGACGCATCGTCAGCGCGGCGGCCTGTCTGCTCGCGGTGAGCTTCTTCGCCTTCGGCACGGCCAAGCTCAGCTTCATGCAGATGTTCGGCCTCGGCAGCGGACTCGCCGTCCTCCTCGACGCCATCGCGGTGCGCGGTGTCCTCGTACCCGCGGCGATGCGTCTGCTCGGCAACTCCGCCTGGTACGCGCCCGGTTTCCTGCGCGCCTTCCACGGGAGGTACGGCCTCAGCGAAGGCGGTCCCGCGCCGGCGCCCGCGACCGCCGGGCCCGCGGCGGCGGCTTCGAC
>NZ_JBHWZP010000203.1:0-16869 GCF_042728395.1 Streptomyces sp. NPDC060205 | reverse complement strand
GCCGGGTTGGGGCCCCGCGGGCCCGGCCGCCCCCCCCCCGTGGGGGCGACGGCCATGGTTCTCCCCCTGGCCACCCTGCTCGTGGTCGTCTTCGGCGGCTGGGAGGCAGTGGTCACACAGGCGTCGTCCGTGGGCGTGATGCTGGGGCGCTGAGCGGCGCCCCAGGCCCGGAAGAGCGGTCCGGGCGGGGACATCCGGCCATGAAACCCCGTGGGGACGGGGGTGCGGCGGACGGCAAAAGATGCGGGCGCAGCTGGGGAGCTGCGCCCGCATTGCTTTGCCTGCGCACGCTCCTGACATCCTCCGCGTACGCCCCTGAGACCCTGGGACCCGCCCACACGCGACGGAACCGGGGACGGAACCGGTCGGGACCGGGCAGGACGGTCGGAACCGGTCGGGACCGGACAGGACGGTCGGAACCGTTCGGGACCGGTCGGGGCCAGGCAGGACGCTCGCGACCGGACGGGACCGGGACGTACGACTTGAGGGGGACCCGAGTGACCACAGATGTGCTGCCCGCGCTCAGGGCGAAGGTGCGGGCCGCCGCCCATCCGGCGGAGGAGGTCTGCGTCTGCGGCACGGGCACCTCCGTGCTGGCCGACCGGCCCGACGGCACGGTCGTCCGGCACGGCGGCACGGTGGCGAAGGCGCACGCCACCGGCACCGACCCCGCGGAGCTCGCGGCGCGGCTGGCCGTGGCCGCGCACCCCGCGCTCGACGGCATCCTGCTGCCACCGCACGGGCCGGGCACGGCCGAGCTGGCCGGCCGACCGGTCACCTTCTGGTCCTACGGCACTCCCGTGGACCGCGACGACCCGGACGCCGCCCCCTGGGAGGCGGCGGCGACCCTTCTCGCCCGGCTCCACCGGACCCCGGACTCCGTCCTCGCGCCCGGCCTGCCTCCCATGCGCGGCCCGGCGAAGGCGGCCCGCGCGGTCGCCCGGCTCCTGGCGGCGGGACCGCATCCGGCGGCCGGCCCCGTACTGCGCGCCTGGGCCGTCCTGCCCGCCTGGGCGCGGGACGAGGCCCCGATGCCGGACCTGGGCACGCTGTGCCACGGCGATCTCCATCTGGGCCAGCTGGTGCGGTCGGGGAGCGGCGCCTGGCTGCTCATCGACATCGACGACCTCGGCCTCGGCGACCCCGCCTGGGACCTGGCCCGTCCAGCGGCCTGGTTCGCCTGCGGGCTGCTGCCGCCCGACGAGTGGACCCGCTTCCTCACCGCGTACCGCGAGGCAGGGGGCACGGCCGTCCCGGCGGACGGCGACCCCTGGCCGGCCCTCGACGTCCCGGCCCGTGCCCTGAGCGTGCAGACCGCGGCCCAGGCGATCGCCAAGTCGGTCGCGGCCGGGCGCTCGTTGGACGAGGTCGAGACGTCCGTGATCGACGCATGTGACCGAATGGCAGCGCACCCGCCGGAGTTGGCGGGAGACTGCGCGACGTAGGGTGCAACCGACCGCAGCCGGACAGAGTCTGTCCTGGCGGAAGCAGTACCGACAGGCGAGGAGTTGAGCCGAGCATGCAGTGTCCGAAGTGCCACGCGCCGATGCACACGTACAACCGCAATGGTGTCCAGATCGAGCAGTGCAGCGGCTGCCGCGGGATCTTTCTCGACTACGGCGAGCTGGAGTCGCTGACCCGCCTGGAAGGCCAGTGGTCGCAGCCCGGCCCGCCGCCCCCGGGCGCCCCGCAGGCCTACCCGTCCGCTCCCGCACCCGCCTGGGGCGCTCCGCAGCACGGCGGGCACGGCGGCCACTACGGCCACGGTCACAAGCGTCAGAAGAGCTTCGGCCACATGCTCTTCTCCTCCTGACCGTTCGGAGCCGGCCCTGACCGGTGAGCGCCGGCTCCGAGGAACGACGAAGCCCCCGACCGTACGAGACGGCCGGGGGCTTCGGCTGGTGCGCGATACTGGGATTGAACCAGTGACCTCTTCCGTGTCAGGGAAGCGCTCTCCCGCTGAGCTAATCGCGCGGGTGGGACCTGCTGGTGATGCGTACTGCTCATGTACCGCGTACTGCTCGTACTTCCTGCTGCCTGTACTGCGTGCGCGATACTGGGATTGAACCAGTGACCTCTTCCGTGTCAGGGAAGCGCTCTCCCGCTGAGCTAATCGCGCGGGGATCCGGCGAACCGGATCAGTGGACGATACTGGGATTGAACCAGTGACCTCTTCCGTGTCAGGGAAGCGCTCTCCCGCTGAGCTAATCGTCCTTGGAGGTGGAGACGGGATTTGAACCCGTGTAGACGGCTTTGCAGGCCGTTGCCTCGCCTCTCGGCCACTCCACCAGGAGTGCGGGGGGTCGGGAAGATCCCCCACTTCCTGCGAGCGGACGACCAGGTTCGAACTGGCGACCTCAACCTTGGCAAGGTTGCGCTCTACCAACTGAGCTACGTCCGCTTGTCGTTTCCGGTCGGCTCTCGCGTCCCGGCGACGTGTTGAACTCTAGCGGATACCGGGGCCAGCACAAAAACGCGTTTGCGCAGCGTGCTGCGTTACGCCCGCTCCAGGACACGGCCGAGGCACCCGCAGGTCACCCACCATAGACTCACGGTTGTGCACGACCTCCCAGCTCTCGCCCGCTTCGGCGGCCTCGTCGCGACCGGCCTCGTCGATGTCACCGACGACCCCGCGGCGCTCGACTCCCGTGGCTTCTGGGCCGTCAGCGCCGACTTCGAGGGCCGCGTGCTCTGTGCCCGTTTCGCGGAGGTTCGGCCCGAGGCGGTACCGGCGCCGGTACCGGGGGAGTGGACGGGACCGGCCGCCGGCGACTGGACGTCGTCGCTCGACCGCGCCGCGTACACGGCGGGTGTACGCCGCATACGGGAGCTCATCGCGACGGGCGAGGTGTACCAGGCGAACCTCTGCCGGGTCCTGTCCGCGCCCGTCGCCCCGGACGCCGACGTGGACGCGCTGACCGCCCTGCTGGCCCGCGGCAACCCGGCACCGTACGCCGGAACGATTCGGCTGCCGGGGCACGGGGTCGAGATAGCCACCGCGTCCCCCGAACTCTTCCTGCGCCGCGCCGACCGTGCCGTCGAGTCGGGTCCGATCAAGGGGACGGGACGCACCGAGGCGGACCTCCTGGAGAAGGACCACGCCGAGAACGTGATGATCGTGGACCTGGTCCGCAACGACCTGGGCCGGGTGTGCGCCACGGGCAGCGTGACCGTGCCCGATCTGTGCGTCGTCGAGAAGCACCCCGGGCTCGTCCACCTCGTCTCCACCGTCCGCGGCGAACTGCGCGAGGACGTGGGCTGGCCGGAACTGCTGGGCGCGGCGTTCCCGCCCGGATCCGTCACCGGCGCCCCCAAGTCCAGCGCCCTGCGGATCATCGAGGAACTGGAGACGGCTCCCCGCGGGCCGTACTGCGGAGGCATCGGCTGGGTCGACGCCGACCGCGGCACCGGGGAACTGGCCGTCGGGATCCGTACCTTCTGGATCGACCGGGCCGAGGGTGTGCTGCGCTTCGGCTCCGGGGCGGGCATCACCTGGGGCTCGGACCCCCAGCGGGAGTGGGAGGAGACCGAGCTGAAGGCCGCGCGGCTGCTCGCTGTAGCGTCGGGGGAGTACCCAGGGGCGTACGACGCGGGTGAGGCGGGTGGGCTCACGTCCGCGCAGGGCCCCGGAGTCTCCGGCCACAAGAGCACGCCAGGCCGGTGACTCGGCACGTTCTCGTCGTTCTCGTGAGGTGAGGTTCAGTGAAGATCTGGCTCGACGGCGGGCTGCAGGACAGCGAGTCGGCCCGTGTCTCCGTGTTCGACCACGGACTGACGGTGGGCGACGGCATCTTCGAGACGGTGAAGGCGACCGAAGGGCGCACCTTCGCGCTCACCCGGCACCTCGACCGCCTGGCGCGCTCGGCGCGCGGCCTCGGACTGCCCGAGCCCGACCGCGACGAGCTGCTCAGGGCCTGCGCGGCCGTCCTGGATGCCAATCCCATGCCGCTCGGCCGCCTGCGGATCACGTACACCGGCGGGTACGGGCCGCTCGGCTCGGACCGCGGGGAGCAGGGGCCGACCCTGGTCGTGGCGCTGGCGGAGTCCGGCCGCCGCCCCGACTCCACCGCCGTGATCACCGTCCCCTGGACCCGCAACGAGCGTGGCGCGCTGACGGGCCTCAAGACGACCTCGTACGCCGAGAACGTCGTCGCCCTCGCCCGCGCGCACGAGCAGGGCGGTTCCGAGGCGCTGTTCGCGAACACGGTCGGGCAGCTCTGCGAGGGCACGGGGTCGAATGTCTTCGTCGTCCTCGACGGGGAGATCCACACCCCGCCCGTCGCCTCCGGCTGCCTCGCGGGCATCACCCGCGCCCTCACCGTCGAGTGGACCGGCGCCAAGGAGACCGACCTCCCGCTGGACGTCCTGGAGCGGGCCGAGGAGGTCTTCCTGACCTCGACGCTGCGCGATGTGCAGGCCGTGCACCGGGTCGACGGCCGCGAACTGCCGGACGCGCCGGGCCCGGTGACCGCGAAGGCCATGCGGATCTTCGCCGAGCGGGCGGCCGACGACCTCGATCCCTGAGCCGGCCCCCGATCCGGCCGCCGCGTTGCTCAGCCGGCGGGTCGTCGTGCGGTCGACCCGCCGGAACCGACGGCCGAACTCGATGGCGTGAGGGCGTCCGGGCGGGTACAACACCCCTGATGACCACCACCCTGCGGCCGACCGAGCCGCTTCAGCGCGACGCCGACGGGGCGCTCTCCCGCCACTACACGGTGTGTGTGAACAGCCGTCCCGTGGGCGCGATACATCTCGCGACCGACCCCGGTTCCCGACCGCCCGTCGCCCGGATCCGTGAACTGGGCATCGAGGAGTCGGACCGGGGACGCGGCCGGGGCACGGTGGCCGCGCTCGCCGCGGAGGAGGTGGCGCGCGGCTGGGGCTGCGGGCGGATCGAGGTGTCGGTACCCGCCGACGCGGCGCGGGCCCTGCGACTCGCGACGGCCCTCGGTTACGTGGTCCGCAACCGCGCGATGGAGAAGCGGCTCGGCGAGAGCGCGCCCGAACTCCCGGCCGGCAGCCGGGGACGCCCCATGACGGAGGCCGAGTTCGGCTCCTGGGTGGTGCGGGCCAAGGAGGCCTACACCCAGGAGTGGATCACCCGCGGGGTGCCCGGGGCCGAGGCCCGCACCAAGGCCGACCGTGACTACGCCGCCCTGCTGCCGGACGGGGTCGGCAGCGCCGGCACGGACCTCGACGTCCTGGAGCACGACGGAACTCCGGTGGGCGTGCTGTGGGTGGCGGCGCGGGACGGCTGGGCGTTCGTCTACCGCGTTGAGGCCGACGAGGGACACCGGGGCCGGGGGCACGGCCGCTCGCTGATGCTGCTGGCGGAGGCGCGGGCGAGCGCCGCGGGACGCGCAGGCGTCCGCCTGAACGTCTTCGCGGGCAACACCCCGGCAGAGCGGCTCTACGAGTCACTGGGGTACGAGACGACCACGTACCACTTCTACAAGGACCTGCTGTAGCCGCGGGAGCCCGGAGCTGCCGGAGGGGGCGGGTGTCAGGCCTCCTGCCCGGCCAGCAGCCGGTCCACGATCTCCTCGACGCGCTCGCGCAGCCCGTCCTGGCTCTTGCCGCCGTCGAGGCGCTCGCCGTCGATGACGTACGTGGGCGTGCCGGTCACGCCGATGGCCTTGCCCTCGGCCTGGTCGGCGTCGACGATCAGGATGTGCCGGCCGTCGATGAGGGCCGTGTCGAACTCCTCGACGTCCAGGCCGAGCCCGCGGGCCACATCGAGGAGGACCGCCTCCCCGTCACGGTCCAGCTCCGGCACACGCTCCAGCACCGCCTCGACGTACGGCCAGGCCTTGCCCTGTTCCGCGGCCTCCTCGGCGGCCTGGGCCGCCGCGAACGCGTGCTTGTGCTTCTCCAGCGGGAAGTGCCGCAGCCGCAGCTCCAGCCGGTCGCCGTAGCGGGCACGCAGCGCGCGCAGGTCGTCGAGGGCACTGCGGCAGTCCGGGCACTGCAGTTCGCACCAGATGTCCAGGACGGGGGCGGCGGGACCGGCGGGGGAGGAGTCGCTCATGGGGCCAGTCTCCCAGCCGGGACCCACGCGTCCCAACCGGGACCTCCGGGCGGCACCTGTACCGCGCGCCTACCTGGACCGGCACCTCAGGAGGACCCGACCCGGAGATGTCCCTGAGGTCTCCCCGGACCATGGCATACCGGGCGGGCGGCGGTGCAGGATGGAAGGGACGAAGTGCCCCTGCCCGACCCCGCCCGCCCTGCCTGGAGGACCGGATGATTGCCGAGACCGTCTGTTCCGCCGTCGCCGCGGCAGGCCTGGGCATCGCCGCGGTCACCGCGTACCGCAAGCGTTTCCTCACCGCGGCCCGCCTCGCCGCGTACTCGCTGGTGCCGCTCGGTCTGGTGATGACCGGGGTCGTCGAATGGGCGGCCGACACGGCCTTCAGCCCGACGGCCTGGGCCGGTTTCGGTGTGCTCGGGGCGGCCTGGCTGCTGTTCATGACCACGCGCGCCGTGGAGCGGCGTTCGGGCGGGACCCGCAAGGAGCGCAGGGCGGCCCGGGCCGCGCAGCGCGACGCGGTGGCCCCCGCGGCCTCGGCTCCCTCGCTCGGCCCGGCGGCGGCCCGCCCCGCGGCCCGTCCCGAGAGCAAGCCGCGCAAGGCCCCCGCGGGTGACGACTTCAGCGACATCGAGGCCATCCTGAAAAAGCACGGGATATGAAGAATCAGAGGCACGCGAAGATCTCCTGATGCGCGGACGGAGCGCGCGACGGACGCGCGACAACCCTCCGCGATCCCCGTCCACGACCCGTCGCGGTGACCGCTCGCACCCGCCTATCCCAGATCGTGGAACGCCGTGTCACGGATTTCGGCTAACTCCCCCATAATCCGGGCGTGTTGATCGCGTAGGGCGTCCCGGCTGCGTCATCATCGCGGCGAGATGCTGGACACAACCCAGAGCGACACCGTTGTTCCTCCCGAGGAACGGCGGGGTTGTCTCTTCGCGCTTTCCCAGCCACCGCTGATGATCTTCCTTGCGGTGATCGGCTGTTTGCTGCTCATGGCTTCGCTGCACGATCTGCTGCTGCTCTGAGCCGTATGCGGAGTCCCCGGCGCCACCCGCTGCGGACTCCGTCAGCCTGCCGCTTCCTTGCGCCGCGCACGGTACGCGGCCACATGCAGGCGGTTTCCGCAGGTGCGGCTGTCGCAGTAGCGGCGGGAGCGGTTGCGGGAGAGGTCGACGAAGGCGTGGCGGCAGTCCGGCGCCTCGCAGCGGCGCAGCCGCTCCTCTTCTCCGGCCACGACGAAGAAGGCCAGCGCCATGCCGCAGTCCGCGGCGAGATGGTCGGCGACGGACGCGCCGGGCGCGAAGTAGTGCACGTGCCAGTCGTAACCGTCGTGGTTCGTCAGGCGCGGGGTGGTGCCGGCGGCGGCGACCAGTTCATTGATGAGCGAGGCGGCGGTACGGGCGTCCGGGGCGGCGAAGACCGCGGCGAAGCGTCCCCGGATCCGGCGCACCGCCGAGAGGTCCAGCTCGGACAGGGTCCCGACATCGCTCATGTCGTGTTTTCGCACGAAGTCGAGCAGCGCCGCGAGGTTCGCGAGTCCGTCCGGGGTGTCGTCATCCGGTGCGGTGTTCACCAGATCGACCACGGTGTCGAGGGCGCACCGGGTGTCGTGGGTGATCAGCACGTTTCGCTCCCTGGCCTGAAGGTCGGGCGAACGCCCGCCGATGCTGGCCGATGCTAGCGGCTCCACCCCACCAGGGACCGCGCCCAAGGGCTCGGGACCGCGGAGAACGGCCCGCCCGGCCCGGGACGGCGTTCAGGGGCGGCACAAGGCGCACCCCCACGCACCGGCCTGGGGGCGCGGGGAACGGCGCGCTCAGCTCGGGACGGCGATCAGGTGCGGCACGAGGCGCACCCCCACCCGCCGGCCTGGGGGCGCGGGGAACGGCGCGCTCAGCCCGGGGCGGCGATCAGGTGCGGTACGAGGCGCACCCCCACCCCCTGGGGGGCGCGGGGAACGGCGCGCCCGGCCCGGGGCGGCGGTCGGGGGCGGTACGAGGCGCACCCCCACGCACCGGTTTGGGGGCGCGGGGAACGGCGCGCTCAGCCCGGGACGGCGATCAGGTGGGGCACGAGGCGCACCCCCACCCCCTGGGGGGCGCGGGGAACGGCGCGCTCAGCCCGAGACGGTGATCAGGGGCTCACAACACGCAGCCCCACCCCCCTGGCCACGCGGCCAGCGCAACGCACACGCGCCGCCCCCGCGGCAAACGCGGAGACGGCGCCCGTGCGACCCATATGCGGTTGTCTGAGCCCGAGCCGTCTCCCCGAGTGGACGGCGCCGGGCGGCTTGGAGCGAAGCCTCGTCCTAGCTTTCGGCCAGGATGTGTGAGAGCTCCGTGTCGAGATCGAAGTGCCGGTGTTCCGTGCCGGGAGGCACAGCGGCGTCGGTTCGCTTCAGGAAGGACTCCAGGGCCCGCGCCGGGGCCTCCAGCAGAGCTTCGCCCTCCGGAGAGCTCAAGGCGATGCACACGACGCCCTGACCGTGACTGCGCGACGGCCAGACTCTGACGTCGCCGGTACCGGTGGGCCGATGCAGGCCCTCGGCGAGAAGGTCGCGGGCGAACACCCACTCGACAGTCTCCTCCGCTCCGGTGTGGAAGGTGGCGTGCACGGCGTAGGGATCGGCCGTGTCGTACCGCAGGCCTGCGGGGACAGGCAGAGAGGACTCGCTCGACACAACGAGGCGCAGGTGCAGCTCGCAGCTGACCGTGGTGTTCATAAGCGCCAGGGCCTTTCGCTCAGTGTGCGCTCGGGGATTCGCACGTCGGCGAAATCGACATGCCACCTACGGTGCCGTTGTAAACCCCTCTGAGTGTTTTGCGTGTCTTTAGGTACCTCATCCGGCCGAGTCCTCGTTCGCGTACTACGACCATTCCGGTGACCGGTTTCCGTCCGGTAGGGTTTGGCCGTATGAATACGGGGAGTGACCGAACGGGGGAGGTCGCCATGGCGGCCGACGAAACCAAGAGCGAGCCGGCGCTCGGATCCCGTGCGCCGCAATTCATCAAGGCACGCCGCATGCTGCACCTGAGCTGGCAGGTGGGCGTGTTCATCGTGGGTCTCGCGGTCGTCGTGGCCGGTGTGATCATGCTGCCTCTGCCCGGCCCGGGCTGGCTGGTGATCTTCGGCGGTATGGCGATCTGGGCGACCGAGTTCGTCTGGGCGCAGCTGGTCCTCCGCTGGACGAAACGCAAAGTCACCGAGGCCACACAGAAGGCTCTCGATCCCAAGGTCCGGCGCCGCAACATCATCCTGACGACCATCGGGCTGGTGATCATCGCCGTACTGGTCGGGGTGTACGTGTGGAAGTTCGGCTTCGAGATGCCGTGGAACATCAAGGAGTAGCGGCGGTTCGCGCACGCACGGGCCGGTCGGATGCACGCCCTGACATGGGGTAATCTTCTTCCTGCGCCCGGGCGATTAGCTCAGCGGGAGAGCGCTTCGTTCACACCGAAGAGGTCACTGGTTCGATCCCAGTATCGCCCACACAGCCGATAGGCGGCTGGGTCCACGAGTTCCGTGGACCCAGCCGCCTATCGACGTTCTGCCCGCAGCCGCAGCCGCAGCCGCAGCCGCAGCCGCAGCCGCAGCCGCAGCCGCAGCCCTCGCCACGCACCCGTCGCCGCAGGCAGTGCAGCCGCACCTCGCCAGCGCCCCAGCGCCCCAGCGCCACCGTGAGTCCGGCGACGGCGGTCACCGCAGCCGCACGCACCCGTCGCCGCAGGCACTGCAGCCCCAGGCAGTCACAGCCCCACCTCGCCAGCGCCCCAGCGCCCCAGCGCCACCGTGAGTCCGGCGACGGCAGTCACCGCAGCCCCCTTCCCGCGAGGGAACCCCAGAGGCGAGCCGGCTCTCCCTTTCAGCCCCCCCTCTCCCCACAACCCACCCCCCCTCCCATTCCCGTTCGACCACCCGACCCACCCCGCCCTACCTGCGGAGTCGCCCAACTCCGCAGTCAATTCGCCCCAGTTCAAGCAGACGCGTGCCCGAGTCGCTTCACATCAATTCCTGTCCGAATCATTGACGCCCGCGAAGGGCCTCCGTACCTTGTGCCAGCAAGCGCTTACTTGAAACGATTCATGGCAGCGGACAGCGACGTCGCAAGGAGGCCCGACTGTGGGGATGAACGGGAGTGTCGAGAGGCGGACGGTCCTCAAGGTGGCCGGGGCGTCGCTCGCGACGGCGGGGCTGGCCGCGACCACGGGCTGTGGGGGCGACAGCGGCGGATCGGGCGACGGCACGGTCGAGATCCGCTTCGCCTGGTGGGGCGCCGAGGAGCGCGCCAAGCGCATCAACCAGTCCATCGCGCTCTTCGAGAAGAAGTACCCGAAGATCAAGGTGAAGACCGACTTCCAGGATTACGTGGCCTTTTGGGAGAAGTTCCAGACCCAGGCCGCGGGCGGAAATCCGCCGGACGTATTCCAGAACGCGATCGCATTCCTGCGGAAGTACGACAAGAGAAGTGTTCTGCTCGACCTCAAGTCGCAAGTGGACGCGGGAAATCTGGACCTCAAGAACTTCCGCGCCGGAGTCGAGAAGGTGGGAGAAGTCGATGGAAAACTCCTCGGCGTACCCGTCGGCTCCAACACCATGTCACTCGTCATCGACGAGAAAGTCTTCAAAGCCGCCGGTGTGCGGGCCGAGCAGGGCTGGACCTGGGACGAGTACTTCGCCGCGCTCAAGAAGATCCATGACACCCAGAAGGTCGCGGGCGACACCGGCTACTTCGGGATCATGTACCTCTACGACCTCTATCTGCGCCAGAACGGCAAGGCGTTCTTCACCGAGGACGGACTCGGCTTCGAGGAGAGCGATCTGACGGAGTGGTGGCAGGACGGCTACAACCGCGTCAAGGCCGGCATCGTCACCGACCCGAAGAAGGTCGAGCAGCTCAAGCCGAAGTCGGCGCTGGCCTCCGGAGACGGGGCGTCGGAGTTCACCTGGGACAACTTCACCGTGCGCTATGCCACGGAGGGCGACAGCAGTTACGGCCTGGCGCCGATCCCCACGACCGACGGCAAGGAGACCGGCCAGTACCTCGGTTCGCTCATGCTGAGCGGCTTCGCGCGGACCAAGCACCCCAAGGAAGTGGCCCAGTTCATCTCCTTCATGGTGCACGACCCCGAGGTCGGCAAGATCATGGGCTACGACCGCGGCCTGCTCTCCACCACCGAGCAGTTCGAGGCGTACAAGCCGACCGACGCCCCCAACCAGGCCATCGCGAAGTACGAGGAGGATGTCGCCGCGGCCGGGCTGCTCGGCACGATCACGCCGCACCCGGCGGGCGCCGACACCGTGGAGGCCGCGTTCCTGCGGGTCGCCAGTGACATGTCGACGGGCAAGACCAAGGTCTCCGACGCCGTCAAGCAGTTCTTCTCCGAGGCGAAGACCGCCCTCGCCATCTGATGGGAACAGCAGTGACGACGCTCATCAAGGACTCTCCGCCGGATGCCCCGGCGAAGCGTCCCGGCCGCCCCGTCGCCGTGCAGCGGCGGGGCCGCCGGGAGAACCTGGCCGGCTACCTCTTCATGTCCCCCTGGATCGCGGGCTTTCTGCTGCTGACCGCGGGGCCCATGGCCGCATCGCTCTATTTCGCGTTCACCGACTACAACCTCTTCGACTCCCCGAAGTGGATCGGCTTCGACAACTTCACCAGGATGCTCGACGACCCCCGGTGGCAGAAGTCGGTCGAGGTGACGGCGAAGTACGTCGTCATCGGCACCCCGCTGAAGCTGCTCCTCGCACTCGGGGTCGCCCTGCTGCTCGCCCAGAGCCGGCGCGGACAGGCCTTCTACCGGGCCGCGTTCTACGCACCGTCGCTGATCGGCGCGAGCGTGTCCATCGGCTTCGTGTGGCGCGCGCTGTTCTCCGACGACGCCGCCGTGGACCGTACGCAGTCGTTCTTCGGGTTCGACGTGGGCGGCTGGGTCGGGAACCCGGACTGGGTGCTCTACAGCCTGGTGGCACTCACCGTCTGGCAGTTCGGCGCCCCCATGGTCATCTTCCTGGCCGGCCTGAAGCAGGTGCCCAAGGAGCTGTACGAGGCGGCCGAGGTCGACGGCGCGGGTCCGTTCAAACGGTTCTGGAGCATCACCCTGCCGATGATTTCCCCGGTGCTGTTCTTCAACGTGCTGCTGGAGACCATCCACTCGTTCCAGATCTTCGGCTCCGCGTACGTCGTCTCCAACGCGACCTGCGGACCGGCCGACTCCACGCTCGTCTACACCTGTTACCTGTACCAGAAGGGCTTCAAGGAGGCCCAGATGGGCTTCGCCTCGGCGATGGCCTGGATGCTGCTGCTCGCCGTTGCGCTGGTGACGGTCGTCCTCTTCTGGTCCCAGAAGCGATGGGTGCACTACGAGGAGGCCTCCCGATGAGCACCACCACGACCACCGGCGTGTCCACCAGTACCGGCACCGGTACGAAGGCCGTCCCGCCGCGCAGGCCCCTGGCGCTCGGGCGCAGGACCAGCGGGTCGCTCGCCTGGCACGTTGGTGCCCTGCTTGTCCTCGCGGTCGTCCTCTATCCCGTCGTCTGGGTCATCGGCGCCTCGTTCAAGCCCAGCCGGGAGATCATCGGCAGTCTGCAGCTCTTCCCGACCAGCCCGATCCTCCAGAACTTCAAGGGGCTGGCCGACGGCATCGCGGACATCTCGATCGCCACGTTCTTCCAGAACTCGCTCTTCTACGCGCTCGGCTCCGTCGTCGGCATCCTGGTCTCCTGCTCGCTGACGGCGTACGCGTTCGCCCGTATCCGGTTCGCCGGGCGCAACCTGATGTTCTCGCTGATGATCGGCACCCTGCTGCTGCCGTACCACGTGCTGCTCATCCCGCAGTACGTGATGTTCCAGAAGATGGAACTGATCAATACGTACGTGCCGCTGCTGATCGGCAAGTTCCTCGCCACCGAGGCGTTCTTCGTCTTCCTCATGGTGCAGTTCATGCGGAACCTGCCCAGGGAACTGGACGAGGCGGCGCGGCTCGACGGCTGCGGGCATCTGCGGATCTACTGGTCGATCGTGCTGCCGCTGTGCCGACCGGCCCTCATCACCAGCGCGATCTTCACCTTCATCAACGCCTGGAACGACTTCATGGGCCCGCTGATCTACCTCAACGAACCTTCCAAGTACACCGTGTCCCTCGGCATGATGATGTTCCGCGACCAGGAGGGCGTCGCCAACTACGGCGGCATGATCGCCATGTCACTGGTGGCCCTGCTGCCCGTGCTGGCCTTCTTCCTCGCCTTCCAGCGCTACCTCATCGACGGTATGGCGACCTCCGGTCTGAAGGGCTGATCAGGTCATGACCCAGACGCGCACGAAGGCCCGTACGGCCGCCGTCACCGTCACGCGGCGTGAATCCGCCTTCGCCGAGCGGTTCGCGCTCTTCGCCGAGTGTCTGCTCACCGGGGTGTGGATCGCGGTGGCCTCGCTGCCCGTGGTCACCTATCCCGCCGCGTTCGCCGCCGGGGCACGGCATCTGCGACGGCGTACGGGCCATGAGGCGGGCGGCTGGCGGGAGTTCGTCGCGGACTTCCGTGCGGCCGTACGCGGCGGGTGGCAGGCCGGGCTCGCCGGGTGGGCCGCCGCCCTCGCGGTGTGGGTGGACGTCCAGGCCGTGCGCGCGGGGATTCCCGGCGCCCCGTTCGTCGGGGCCGTGGGGCTGTTCGCGCTGATCGGGCTGGCCGTCACCGGGCTGCGCGCGGCGGCCGTCTGGGAGCCCGGCGCCCGGTGGCGGGAACTGCTGGCCGCCGCCGGACGCCGTACCGTCCTCGACCCCGCCGGGTCCTTCCTGCTCGTCGGGGGACTGGCCGTCGTGGCCGTCTCCGGCTGGTTCGTGCCGCCGCTGGCGATCCCCGTCCTGGGGGCCGTCGCGGCGGCGGCCCTCGCCGTGGAGGAACGCGGCAGGCGCCGCCGCTGACCGGCCGTGCCGACGGTCTTGGCCCCTTCGCACAAGGTCGGCGCCCCGGCGCCGCACCTCTCTCTGTCATGCACCTGACCTCCTCGCAAGGAAAGGAAAGGCCATGTCCCCCATCCCCCGCAGGTCCCTCCTCAAGGCGGCCACCGTCGCCGGAGCCGCCGCCCAGTTCAGCTGGGCCCTGGGCGCGCAGGACGCCCGGGCCGCGCAGGCCGCCCCGAGAGCCGAGGCCGCCGACGCGGATCCCGTGACCCTGGACTGGCTGGAGGACGGCGGCCTCGGCGAGGCCCCCGGCTCGACCGTTGGCGTGCCCTGGCCGAAGGGCGCGTACGACAAGGACCAGACGTTCGCGCTGACCGACGCCGACGGCAAGGCCGTGCCGGTCCAGTCCTGGCCGATCGGCTACTGGCCCGACGGCTCCCTGAAGTGGACCGCGCACGCGGTCGGGCCCGGGGCGGGCAGCGGAAAGCTCACCCTCGACGCGGGTTCGCCCGCCGCCCCGGAGAAGAAGATCACGGTCGGCAGGAGCGGCGGCACGATCACCGTCTCGACCGGGGTCATCACCGCGAAGATCGGCAAAAGCGGTGCCACCCTCGTCAAGTCCGTCGTCCGCGGCTCGACGGAGATCGCCAAGGACGGCCGTCTCGTGCTGCTGCGCCAGCCCGAGATCGAGGACGGCGACCAGGGCGCCGAGAAGTACGAGCGGTTCGAGAGCGTCATCGCGCAGGCCGAGGTCGAGCAGGACGGGCCGGTCCGTGCCGTGGTCCGCATCGACGGCAAGCACCGCAAGGGCAGCCGCAGCTGGCTGCCCTTCTCGGTGCGGCTCTACTTCTACGCGGGCGGCGAGTCCTTCCGCATGGTGCACACGATCACCTTCGACGGCACCCAGGAACCCGGCAAGGCGAGCGGCGACTTCATCCGCGGGATCGGCGTGCGCTTCAAGGTGCCGATGCGTGACGCCGCGTACGACCGGCACATCCGGATCGGCGGGGAGGGGACCGGGCTGCTGCGCGAGGCGGTCAAGGGCGTCACCGGGCTGCGCCGGGACCCCGGCGCGGCCATCAGGACGGCCCAGTTCGAGGGGCAGAAGCTGCCCGACCCGTCGACCTGGGACCAGCGGGTGACCACCCGGCTGCAGTACATCCCCGAGTGGGGCGACTACACCCTCTCGCAGCTGTCCGCGGACGGCTTCGGCGTGCGCAAGCGCACCAAGAAGGGCCACGGCTGGATCTCCGCGGGCGGTGGCCGGCGCGCCAGCGGCTTCGGGTACGTGGGCGGCGCGAGCGGCGGACTCGCCTTCGGGCTGCGGGACTTCTGGGAGAAGTTCCCCGCCCAGCTCGACATCCGCGACGCCCAGACCGACGAGGCCGAGGTCACCCTGTGGCTCTGGTCGCCCGAGTCGCAGCCCATGGACCTGCGCTTCTACCACGACGGCATGGGCCAGGACACATACCCCGAACAGCTCGAAGGCCTCAACATCACCTACGAGGACTACGAGCCCGGCTTCGGCACCCCCTACGGCATCGCCCGCACCAGCGAACTCCTCTTCTGGGCCCACGAGTCGACGCCGAGCGCCGCGGCGATGGCGAAGCAGGTGGCCGCCGTGCGCAAGCCGGCGCAGCTCGCCGCTCCGCCCAGGCATCTGATCAGGGCGGGCGTCTTCGGCCGGCTGTTCGCCGAACCGGACCGCTCCACCACCGCCAAGGCGAAGATCGAGGACCATCTCGACTTCCTCTTCACCTACTACAAGGACCAGGTGGAGATGCGCAGGTGGTACGGCTTCTGGGACTACGGCGACATCATGCACACGTACGATCCGAGCCGCCACCAGTGGTGCTACGACGTCGGCGGCTACGCCTGGGACAACTCCGAGCTGTCGCCCGACCTATGGCTCTGGTTCGCGTACATGCGCTCCGGGCGCGCGGACATCTTCCGCTTCGCGGAGGCCATGACGCGGCACACGGGCGAGGTCGATGTCTACCACCTGGGGCAGTGGGCCGGCCTCGGCACGCGACACGGCGTGCAGCACTACGCGGACAGCGCGAAGCAGCAACGTATCGCCAACACCACGTACCGCCGCTACTACTACTTCCTCACCGGCGACGAACGCGTCGGCGATCTGATGCACGCCAACGTCGACTCCGACGAGACGTTCCTCGTGCTCGACCCGATCCGCAAGATCCGCACCGAGCCGTACGAGCCGGACCGCAACGCCCTCTCGATCGGCTTCGGCACCGACTGGAGCGGGCTCGTGTCGGCGTGGCTCACCGAGTGGGAGCGGCGCGGGCCGAAGTGGGAGAAGGCGCGGGCGCGCGTGCTGTCCACGATGGAGACCATCGCCGCGCAGCCCAACGGGTTCGTCCAGGGCAGTGCGCTGTACGACCTCGACACCGGGAAGTTCGCCGTCGCGGACTCGGCCGTGGTCGGGGTCTCGCACCTCTCGGCGATGTTCGGGCTCGTCGAGCTCAACGCCGAACTGCTCGACCAGATCGACATGCCGGAGTTCAAGGAGGCGTGGCTCGACTACTGCCGCTACTTCAACGCGACCAAGGCAGAACAGAAGGCCCGTTACGGGTCCGACTTCGGGTCGCTGCTGCTGTTCCAGGGACACTCGCGGCAGGACGCGTACGCGGCGGTCGCACTGGGCGACGACGCGCTGGCCGCGCGGGCGTGGCGGCAGTTCTACAACAGCGCCGACACGTGGGACTACAAGGAGTCGACGGACTGGTCCACGCAGGAGGTGACGGGGCCGCTGGGACTCGTCGCCGGGAGCGAGGCGCCCTGGGTGTCGACGAACACGACGGCGCTGTACGGGTTGGCGGCGATTCAGAACCTGGCACTGATCGGCGACCAGATGCCGTGACGCTGACGCTGCCGCTGGGGGTTGGGGGGGCGGGTTCATTGTGGCTGGGC
>NZ_JBHWZP010000202.1:0-16915 GCF_042728395.1 Streptomyces sp. NPDC060205 | reverse complement strand
GCTTTCCGGCTGCCGCGCCCGGCCGGACGGACGCCGCAGGCGCGGCGCCCCGGTCGGCCGACGACCCGGTCAGGCGATCCGGGCCTCCCCGTACGGGACCAGGCGGACCGGGCCCAGCAGGCCGTACGCCGCCCGGGTCAGACCGCCGTACACCGCGGGGTCGCTGACGCGCAGACGGTTGGCGAGCGGGGTGGCCACCTCGACCTCGATGGTGTTGGTGCCGCGTCGGAGCAGGTCGCCGAGGTCCACCACGGGGTGGATCTGGTCGACCGGGTCGAGCCGGTGGCCGTTGACCGTCACCCGGCAGGTGTCGGTGACCGAGCCCAGCTCCAGACGCGCGCCGTGCCCGCCGGTCCAACCAGGACCGAGGGTGAAGGTGGTGCGGTAGCGGCCGATGCCCGAGACATCGGCCAGCTCGGGGATCTGCGACCAGGGCACCAGCGCGTCCAGCGTCACCTCGTGCTCGACGACAGTCGTCCTGGTGGCCGAGGCACCCGGTCGCCAGTCCTGGACACGCAGGTTCCACGACGTCAGTTCCCTCGGCTCCGGGATGTCCTTGAGCGTGGCGCTGACGGCGCGTCCCTTGGAGAGCGAGGTCCGGTACGTACCCGAGGCCGTGGCCCGCACGGTGAGGCCGGCGTCGGTGAAGCGCACCTCCTCGGCCTCGCTGTCGACGGCGTACGGACGGGAGCCGTTGCGGTCACCGAACAGTCCCGGCCTGCCGATGGCCACGATCAGGGTCTCCGCGGGCTGCAAGGTGACCCGTACGGTCACCGAGTCGCCGTCCTCCGTGTAGCGGGCGACGCGCTCCGCCTTCCCGGTCCACGGGTCCAGCAGGTACGGCACACCCTTGGCCGTGGTGCGGTGCAGGGTCACCTCGTGGTCGATCGCGGCGACCGCCGGCTTGACCGTCTCGGCGTGCTTGCCGTTGCACAGGTAGTAGTAGTCGACCCCGTCGGCCACCCGGTGGGCGTTGAGGAGGGTCGAAGCGCTCCCGTACGTGACGTCGGGCCGCACCCCGAGCGCGGTCAGCGCGTCGCCGACCAAAGTCTTGTCGGTGACCGTGCGGACCAGCGGCCGGGCCAGCAACTCCTTGACCGCCGACCGCAGTTCGTCACTCTCGCCGGTGTCCGGGACGCCGGGCGGCACCACCGTGTCCCAGGCGCCGAGCAGCACGATCGGCAGTCCGGCGCGGCTGAACCGCAGCAGGGCGCGCGCGTCGCGCAGGGCGAGCGTCACCGTGGACCCGTAGAAGAAGTCGCCCTCGACGAACAGGGCCTTGTACGCGGGGCCGTCCGGTGCGAGCCGTCCCTTGCGCACGACGGCGGAGGGCAGGTCCAGGAGCGGGCCGCTGAGGAACTGGTGGCTCCAGCCGAGGGTGATGCCCGTCGAGGTGAACCAGGACGCGCCGATGCCGGTGGCCGTGTAGCCGGTCTGCCGGAACACCGCCACGTCCGCCTTGGCCCGGCCCGTCTGCAGCACCTGGTGGACCCGGCCGAGGTAGCCGGAGACGTCGGAGACGTGCTTCCAGGTGGGATGCCGGGGACCCCAGGACTCGCCGTACCCGGCCACACCCTTGTACGGGGTGAAGGCCGCGTAGCCCGGCCAGTTGACGCCCGGGAACTCGGCGTAGGAGAAGCCGTGGACGACCGTCTGGTTGACCCCGGCGGCGTAGGCGCCGCCCATCGTGCGCAGGAACTTCTGCCAGGTGGTGCTGTACGCGCCGCCCGCGTACGCGCCGGCCTCGCACGAGAGCACCGTGTTGCCGGCCATGTCCCGGCCACCGGCCAGGCAGCGGTAGTCGTCGAGGTTCTTGAAGCCCAGCGACTCGCCCTCGGGGATGTCGAGGATGGCGGCCGAGGCGATGGCGTCGGTCTGCAACCCGTAGGGCTGGGAACGCAGTTGGAGTCCGAGTGAGTGGGCCCAGGTGCGCAGCGCCGTGACGTGGTGCTTGTTGAAGAGGGTGGAGACCGTCTCCCAGAAGTCGTGCCGGATCTGGCGGGTGACGGCGGCCTCGAAGGCGTACACCTGGTTGCTGTTGTCCAGGACCAGGGCGGGCAGCAGCGGCAGCAGGGAACGGCCGGTGTGGTCACGGAACGCGTCGGGCAGGCCCGGTGTCCACTGCAGTCCGTCGGTCTCCAGCTCGATGGAGTCCTCGAAGAGCGCGCCGCCGGACACCTTCAGCAGACGGCGGACGGACTTCGTGAGGATGTGCTTCTCCCAGAAGTCGGTCACCGCGCGCGTGCCGGCCGCGCTGAAGTGGTCGACGACGTAGGCGGGCGGGTCGGTGTGCGGTCCCGCCTCCGGCATCTGGCCGGAGCCGCGCACCCAGTACGAGATCACCACCCAGGTGCCGTCGTCGGGCGCGGTCCAGTCCAGGGCGCCGTCGGCGACCGCGGAGGTGAGGTCGCGGACCGAGTCGAGGTCGAGGCCGGTCTCCTTGCGGGTGGAGTTCGCGGTGTTCACCCGGGCCGCCTGCACCAGGAGCAGCCGCTGCGCGGTCACCCCCGACGCGGCCTCGTGCACGGGCTTCGGGACGGGTCCTGAGAACGTGGCGCCCGGGGCCAGGGTGGCCGCTCCGTGGGCGAGTTCCTTGACGGCCGCGTCGCTGTCGGGGGTGATGCCGGGGACGGCGGCGGGCCAGCTGGGCCCGACGGTGAGGTCCACGGTGAGACCGCGCCGGGCGGCCTGGCTCAGCGCGGCCTCGACTCCCGCGACCCAGGCGGCGGTTCCCCAGCCGTGGCGGGCCGTGTCCAGCGAGGAGGTGTCGCTGACGCTGTGATGGACGGCGGCTATCTCGGCGCCGCCGAAGCCCGCGTCGGCGATCTGGTCGATCTCCCGTCTGATCTCGTCCGGCTGCACCAGGCCGTCGGGCCACCACCAGCGGAACTTCGGGCGCACCGCGCGGCCCGGCTCGGCGAAACGCAGGGAGGAGGAGCCGGTGGCTCCCGCGGTGGCGGCCGGGGCCGCGGCCGAGGCGCTGCCGGGCGCCGCCCAGTCGAGGACGCCTGCGGCGGCCGCCGTGGCCGCCGCCGCGGCGAGGACGGTACGGCGAGGCAGGCCCGCCCGGGGAACTGCGGTGTGGTCGTTCATGGTTCTTGTCCGCTCTGGAGCTTGAGACTGGAGGGCAGCACAAAGAGGACCCCTTCAGGGCCCGGGGGAGTTGAATCGTTTTAATCGCTACGACGATGCGAAAGTAAGTCGCTCGATCAAGAGGCGTCAAGAAGCGCGCACGACACAAATTTCTGCGCGGCCGGGCCGGACAGCGCGCGGGAGGTTCCCTATCGGCGGATGTCCTGCACCTCACCGAAGCCGCCCGTCGGGCTCCAGCGCAGCCGCGTGAGCCACTCCGTGGACGACCTCGTGAACAGCAGGTCCTCGGTGCCGGCGACGGGTGCGGCCTTCTCCCAGCCGTCGAAGTCCTCGGTCGCCCTGGTGTCCCAGGTCGCCAGGCTGCGCGTACCGACCGCCGCGACCGACTCCGTCGGCGGTTCACCGTCCGCGCAGTACACGCCCCAGTTCGCCATCGCCGCGACCGTGTCGCGGAAGACCTTGAGCGTGATGCTCCGGCACGCGTCGCCCTCGGTCGCGTACACCAGTCGCGGCCTGCTCCACGGTCCGCCCGCGGTGTCCTGGTGCTGCTCCATGAGGCCGCGCCCGGCCGTGTAGTACATGCCGAGCCGACCGCCGTCGCCCCACGGGACGTCCTCGACGAAGCGGGCGTGGGACGGGGCGGGGGAGCCGCTGCCGGTGTCCCCCGTGCCCTCGCCCCCGGCTCCCTGTTCCGTGCTCCCGCAGGCAGCGGTGGCCGTCAGGAGTGCGACCGCTGCCGCCGCCGCGGCCCGGGCCGACCGGCGCGGACCCCGTACTCGTCGCATGTGTCTCCCCGATCTCGCTGTGCGGATGCGGTCCATGGGATCACGACGGGCGGAGCCTGGTCACCCGAAGACGTTGTCCGCCTCGTCCCAGATGAACGGGTCGGTGGCGGGCGGGGGCGGCAGAGCCCGCGGGGTGCGCGACGACGACTGGTACATCGCCTCGATCTCGGCCGCGTACCGCTCCGCGATGGCGTCCCTGCGCAGCTTCATCGACGGCGTGAGCAGCCCGTTGGCCAGGTCGAACGCCTCCGGCAGCACCCGGTACACCCGGATGGACTCCGAGCGCGACACCGTGGAGTTGGCCGCGCCGACCGCGCGGTTGATCTCCTCCCGCAGGGCGTGTTCCTCGCGTACTTCGCGGTCGTGGGCGTCGCCCGGCACGGCGTGGATCGAGCGCCAGTGGGCGAGGTACTCGGGATCGAGCGTGATCAGGGCCCCCACACAGGGCCGGTTGTCGCCCACGACGACCGCCTGGTGGACCAGCGGATGGACCCGCAGACGCTCTTCGAGGGCCGCGGGGGCGACACTCTTGCCGCCGCTGGTGATGACGATGTCCTTCTTGCGGCCGGTGATGCTCAGATAGCCCTCGTGGTCGAGCTGCCCGATGTCGCCGGTGGCCAGCCAGCCGTTGTGGAGCGCGGCGCGGTTGCCCTCCTCGTCGTTGACATAGCCCTGGAAGACCGAGGGCCCCCGGACGAGGATCTCCCCGTCGTCGGCGACATGGACCTCCGTGTCGGGCAGCGGCTGTCCCACGGTGCCGAACTTCTCGCGGCCGACGGGCTGGGCCGTGATGCCGCCACTCGTCTCCGTGAGCCCGTACCCGTCATGGACGAAGATCCCGATGCCCGAGTAGAACAGGGCCAGTTCACGGTTGAGGGGGGAGCCGCCCGAGACGGCCCCGCACACCCTGCCGCCCAGGGCCGCGCGCAGCTTGCGGTACACCGTCTTGTCGTAGACGGCGTGCTGCAGCCGCAGATCGAGGCCGGGGCCCGCGCCGGTGCCCAGCCGCTGCCGCTCGGCCGCCGCGGCGAAGTCCTGCGCGGTGCGCACGGCACGCTCGAACAGGGTGCCCTTGCCCGCCTCCTCGGCCTTGCGGAGGAAATTCTTGTACAGCTTCTCGAAGACGTACGGGACGGCGTAGAGATACGTGGGCCGGAACGACAGCAGGGCCTCGGCCAGGGTCTCCGCGCGCAGGTCGGGCTCGTGGCCCATGAGGATCCCGCCGCGCATGCACAGCCCCTGGATCATGAGGCCGTACACATGGGAGAAGGGCAGGAAGGCCAGGACGGCGGGCTGCTGACCCGGGGGCGCGGCGGTGTGTCCCCAGCCGGCCAGGAGGGTGTCGCAGGGGCTCGCCAGACTGCTGTGGCTCAGCGCGCAGCCCTTGGGGTGTCCCGTGGTGCCCGAGGTGTAGGCGATGACGGCCGTCGAGTCCGGCAGCACGATCCGGCGCATCGACTCGACGGTGGTGACCGGCACCGACAGACCCGCCTCGGCCAGGTCCGCGAGCGCCCCGGCGTCGAGCTGCCAGACGTGCCGCAGGGACGGCAGCGTGGCGCACACCGAGCCGACCGTCATGATGCCCTGCTCGTCCTCCACCACCACGGCGACGCAGCCCGCGTCCTTGAGGATCCACGCGACCTGCTCGTGCGAGGAGGTCGGATAGATCGGGACGATCTCGGCGCCCACCGTCCACAGGGCGTAGCTGAGCACGGTCCACTCGTAGCGGGTGCGTGCCATGACGGCCACGCGGTGGCCCGGGAAGATCCCGGCCGCGATGAAGCCCCGTGCCACGTCCACCACCTGGTCCCGCAGCTCGATCGCGGTGACCTGCGACCAGGCTGCGGGAGAGGTGTCGGAGCGGCGTGCCAGTTGCGGCATGAGGGGATCGCGTTCGGCTGTCTCGAAGAGACTGTCCGCGAGCCCGCCCTGCATCAGGGGCGAGGCCTGTCTGGATACTTCCAAGGGGTGCATGTGCCGCTCCAGAATCTCCTCAGAGCGCCCCTCCGATGGAGTCCGGAATCGAGGGCGTTCGAAATCTAGCCCACGACGGCGGGAGTTGGGTCACGAACGGACGATCGACCTGTCCTGATCTCGTTGCGCTGCGCCACCGAGCCACTTCAGTCCGTCGAGCAGAAAACGGTTCTGGAAGGCACTGGCGAAGGTCGACGACAGCGGGGTGTTCGTCGCGTAGTCCATCGCGTTGTGACCGACGTTCGCGTAGAGCATCCGGTACTTGGTGTTGGTCCACAGAACCGGGTAGTAGCCGCTGTACCAGGTCTGGTTCGGATCAGTGCCGACGGGGAAGCTGCTCTGGTCGATGGAGGCCAGGATCCTGATGTCCGGATTGCGCCGTAGGTCGTTCGACCAGCTGTACCACTCGTTGACCGAGGACGCGAAGGTGGCGGGCAGGTTCCTGGTCGAGGCGTGTGTGCGGTCCTCCACCCGCAGAGTGGCCGACGTCGGCCCCCAGGTGTTCGACTTGAAATTGCCGCTGCCGAGGAACTGCTGGTGGTACCAGGGCCATTGCTGCGCCTCGGTCGTGAAGGCGCAGACGTGGAAGCCCAGCCAGCCGCCGCCCGCGCGCATGTACCGCTCGAAGCCCGACCGCTGGGCGGCGCTCTGCGGCAGGTCGTCGAGGAAGAGGACGACCTGGTACGCGTCGACGCCCCCGTTGGACAGCAGGTTCCAGTCGGTGCTCGCCGTGTAGGTGAAGCCGTTCTCGGCCGCCCGCGCGGGGAACCACTGGTTGGCCTCGCGGGTGAAGCTGATGTGCGCGGCGTCCCATGTCCCGCTGTAGAGGGCGAGCACCTTGAAGGGTGCCGCCTTCGGGGCCGCGTGGGCGGGCGGCGCCGCCAGTCCCAGCAGGGTCGCCAGCAGGACGAGCACCTGCAGGGCGATGCGCACCGGCCCGGACGTTCTGATGCCGTTCATGATGTGCCCCTTCCTGTACGTCGACTCGTTGGGGGTGCGCGCCGTCACGGGTAGCTGACGAGGTTGGCGACGTTGGTCGCGGAGTTGGACGGCCCGCCGCGGTCGTTGACGACATGGCGGATCGTGCCGGTGCCGCCGAGCGAGACCGTCACCATGCTGCGGAAGCGCACGTTCGCCGCGTTCGGCGCCTCGATGGCGTGTTCGGCGGTGACGGCCGGGTTCACGTTGAAGTAGCAGTAGCTGCCGAAGCCGTACACCTGGTGGCTGGTCACGGAGTTCGCGACCTTGTAGGCGGCGTAGCCCTGCGTGGAGCCGTTCATCCAGGCCGCCTGGTTGGGCGGGTCGTAGGGCATCTCGTTCTGGTAGAAGTACGTGCGCCCGCCGTTGCCGTTCCAGATCGTCTGGTGCTTCTGGTAGTGCTCGACGAACAGGCCGTACATGGTGACGTCGTCGCCGTTGACCACGAGCCCGGTGTCGGCGGTGTTGGTGTTCCAGCCGACGCCGTTGCCGTGGTCGGCGCGCCAGATCCACAGGTGGTCGCCGATGACGTCGTCGCTGTTGACCGTGAGGCTGGTGGTGGCCTTGCCGACGGCCGCGCCGCCGACCCGGAAGAACACGTCGTGCAGGGAGCTGGGGTTGGCGCCGTGATCGGCGGAGGAGCCGCCCGGGCCCATCTCCAGGAGCTGCGCCGAGTTGGTGGTGCCCGCGTCGAAGAGGATCCCGGCGAGCTTGACACCGTCCACGTCCGCGACCGTCATGGCGGTCACGCCGTTGTCCGGGATGAAGGTCGCAAGGCCCAGACCCAGGACGACGGTGTCCGGGCGGGTCACCTTCATCGTCTGGTTCAGGTGGTAGACCCCCGGAGTGACCAGCAGGTTCTTGCCCTGGGCGAGGGCGTCGTTCAGCTGTGCCGCGGTCGCGCCGGGCTTGACGACGAAGAAGTCCGACAGCGGCAGCGAGCTGCCCGCCGGGGTGCCGGCCGCCCAGGTGGTGCCGCGCGAGTCGGTGCGTACGGCGGGGACGAACACCTTGTACGCGCCGGCCTGGTCGACGTACAGGAAGGGCTTCTCGCGGGTGACGGGCGCCCGGTCGACCGTGGTGTACGGGGGGCTGGGGAAGGTGTTCGCGGGGGCGTTCTGCGCGCCGACGAAGACCATGTTCCAGTTGGAGCCCGTCCAGCTCGACCACTCGGTGTTCCGTGACAGCCACTGCTGCTGCGAGCCCGACCTGACCTGCCCGTCGATCTTCGTGTCGGCCATGTAGCCGCCGCTCGACCACCCGCCGTCGTCGAGCTGGAGGTTGCCGCGCAGATGCATCCGGCGGTACGGGGCGGCCTGCGAGACGGCCCAGCGGTCGGTGCCCGAGGTCGGTGTCACGGACAGGTTCTCCGCCGAACGCCAGAAGTTCTGGGTGGCGTTGCCCTGGAACCAGTCGGCCTCGGCGTGCACCGCGCCCCGGATGGTGACGTCGTCGGGGGAGAGGCCGAGCCCCGCGACCTGGGTGTAGAAGCCGACGTTGGCGTTCGCGTCGTAGGTGCCCGGCTTGAAGAGGAAGGCCTTGCGGGCCGTGCCGAACTGGTTCGTCTCCTGCTGGGCGAAGGCCGCGTCGAGGCTGTTCTGGATGGTGGCGGCCGGGGTGGACGGGTCGAACACGGTGACGTTCGGGCCCAGATCCGGTGTGCCCGGCGGCTGTTGGGCGTCCACGGCGTCGACGCGGAAGGACTGCGCCGCGGAGCCGTTGCAGGTCCACTGCTGGAGCTGGACGCCGTCGGCGGTCGACGCGCTCGGCACGTCGAGGCACTTGCCGCTGTTGCGGTTCACGAAGTGATAGGTCGTCCCGGACGCGTCCGCGACGGGCTGCCACTGCTGGTTCGTCCCGCCGCCGTACGTCCACAGCTGCACGGCCGCGCCGTCGGCGACCGACACGTCGGCGACGTCCCAGGTCTTGGTGGCGTCGGCGCGGTTGTCGACCCGTACCCGGCCGTCGGAGGTGTCGCGCAGCTGCCACTGCTGGGCCTGGCTGCTGTTGCACGCGTACTGCTGGACGGCGGTGCCGTCGGCCGTTCCGGCGCCCCGGGCGTCGACACACTTGCCGCTGCCCGCGTTGACGACGGTGGCCCAGCCCGTGGGGAGGGCGGCTGCGGCCTGCTCGGCCCGCGGCGCGGGCGGGGCCGCCGCCACGGCGCCCGCCGCCGACGCCACCAGGGCGAGGGTGGTGAGCAGGGTGGGTATCCGGCGGCCCGGTGCTCTGGGCGACCTCGGTGATCCGACCGGTGATCCTGTCGATCCGAACACGGATTCTCCTGTGCGTGGGGGGTTGGGGTGGGGGGTGAGAAGACGACGTACAGGTCCGTGTTCACGGACAACGTGTTCACGGACATGAACGATGAGCGCATTCGTGGAATCTCGGCGATCGGTGAACCTAAAGGTCTGAACCAAGCGCGTCAAGATGTGAAGCAAAGACGGCCGACAATCGCCCGGAGCCCGCAAGGAATTGAAGGCGGCGCGTTCTCTGAAGGGGCGGTCCGCGATACCCCTCATTACGATGAAGAGGATCGTCGCGCCGCCCCACGGCCGGTGTGCGAGGGGGCCGACCGACGTCAGGAGGGCCGCCGTGAGCACGATCGCGGTGAAGGCCGCCCACTTGAGGAGCGGACTCGTCCTCCCGTACGCGGAGGCGGGATATCCCGAGGGCGCCCCCGTCGTCTTCGTGCACGGCCTCGCGGACTCCTGGTGGGCGTTCGAGCCCCTGCTCAGACAGCTCCCCGCCGCCCTGCACGGATACGCCCCCACCCAGCGCGGCCACGGCGACGCCGAACGGCCCGCAGACGGCTACGGCCCGGAGGACTTCGCAGCCGACCTGGTGGAATTCCTCGACGCGGCGGGCATCGGCCGGGCCGTCCTGGTCGGCGCGTCGAGCGGCGGTGTGGCCGCGCGGCTGGTCGCGGGCAGCCATCCCGACCGGGTGGCGGGTCTGGTCCTGGCGGGCGTCCCGGCCACCCTCGCCGACAAGCCGGCCGCCGTGGCGCTGGGGGAGCAGGTCAAGGATCTGGTCGATCCCGTGCCGCGCGCCTTCGTCGAGGAACTGCTCACCGGCCTCACGGCCCGCCCACTCGGACGCGGACTCCTCGCGACGATCGCCGAGGAGAATCTGAAAGTGCCCGCGCGGGTGTGGCAGGAGACCGTGCGCGGCCTGCTGGAGACGGACCTGGCCGCCACCCTGAAGGGAATCCTCGTCCCCACACTCGTGCTCTGGGGCGACGCCGACGGCATCCTGCCGCGCGCCGACCAGCAGCGGCTCCTCGACACCCTCTTCGACGCGAGGCTCGTCGTGTACGAGGGCGCCGGTCACGCCCTGTACTGGGAGGAGCCCGAACGGCTCGTCCAGGACGTCGCGGCCTTCGCCGCCGAGGTGCTGCCCGACCGTCCCGACGGCCGGGCAGCACCTCGTACCTGACGTGTGAGCGGCTGCTGAAGTTGCGTTGCTCAGCCGCTGGTCACGCGCTGATCAGGCGTTGGGGTCGAACGCGATCCCCGACGGCTTCGCCGACGAGAGATGCGAGTTGAACGTGCTGTCCTTGATGCCGAGCGTCGCACTCCCGAAGTTGTACGAGGTCAGCGTGTCACGCAGGCTGCCCGGGTAGCCGTTCCAGCCGACCAGCGGGGGGCGCTGCCAGGTCCCCTTGTGGTTCTCCGGCGGCTCGTCCCCCGCGGTCGCGGCACGGAAGCAGTGCGTGCTGATCCCGTCCTTGTGGTAGACGACCTTGGCGTGCGTCCCGTCCCAGCGGATCGCCGAGCGGTTGTGCACGGTGAACGAGCCGTGGTTGGACGTCGAGACGTACTGCGCCTCGTTGTTCTGCACCCAGACCACGACGTGCTCCCAGTCGTGCCGGTGCCCGCCGAGCCCGCTGCCGGCCACCGCCTGGTCCTTCTCGAAGTAGGACCCGTAGACGATCGCGCACCAGCCGTTGTTGCACTTGGAGCGCGAGTAGGTGTTGACGCTGTCCAGGTCGGAGGCGTCTCGGCACTGGCCGTTCAGGGCGCCGCTCGGGTTGAGCCCGCCGTTGACCGTACCGTCGGGGCCGATGGCCGACGTGGCGTAGCAGCCGTCCGTGTCGTAGTCGTAGGTGGGCTGGAACGTCGAGTCCAGCGCGTCCGCGTTCGCGGGCAGCGCGGGCGGCGGCGCCGCCAGGGCGGTGGCCGGGAACACGAGGACCAGAGCCGCGGCGCCCGCCAGTACGCCGAGCGACTTCCGGCCCAGACGCCGGGATCCGAGGGACTTCGATGCCGGTCTGCCGTTCACAGGTGTCCTCCTCATCGGCCCCGAGCAGGCCAACGCCCTTTGTGACATGTGCAGTTCAGAGTCGCGGATTTTCACTCGCGTGCCAAGAGGCCCCAGAGGTCACAACGGTTACGGAGCGCCCAACACTTGTCGCTCGACCGGCCCAAGAACGTCACACACGTGGAGGGTTGATGGAAAGCTGTGCCGCATGAGCGCGCCTCAGGCCACCCGCCCGACGGGTGACGGGCTCACCGGCCCCCGCCCGCCCGCACCGGCGGCCGAAGGTGAACGACCGCGCGGCTTCGCCGGGTTGTCGCGACATGTCCGCTCGGCGCGGCGCCGGCGGTGGCTGTACGCGCTGGCCGTCGTCGCACTCCTCGCCCAGATGGCGGTCGCGATGGTCACCACCGCCGTCGAGCAGACCCCCACCATCGACGAACCCGTGTACGTGGCCTCCGCCGAGGTGTACCTCAAGGAACGCAGCTTCCGTTACAACCCCGAACACCCGCCCCTGGGCAAGCTGATCATCGCGTCCGGCCTGGTGTTCACCGACGCGCACCTCGACGCGGACTTCACCGGGAGCCAGACGGCACTCGGACGGCACGTCCTGTACGAGTCGGGCAACGACCCCGCCCGCCTGATGCTGTACGCACGCCTTCCGGTGATCGTCCTGACGCTGCTGTTCGGACTGGTCGTCCTCGCCTTCGCCCGCGACCTCACCGGCCCGAGCGGCGGCCTCGTGGCCCTGGCCCTGTACGCGTTCTCCCCGGACGTCATCGCCAACGGCTCGCTGGCCACGCTCGACGTGCCCGCGACCGGCTTCCTGCTCACGGCCCTGTGGCTGCTGTGGCGGGCCCGCCGGCGACCCCTCCTGTGCCTCCCGCTCGCCGGGGCGGCCCTGGGCGCGGCGGCGGCCACCAAGATGAGCGTGCTGCCGGTGATCCCGGTACTGATGCTGCTGGGCGTCCTGTCGTACTGGCACGCCCGCCGGAATCCGCCGGAACCCGACACGGGACCCCGGACACCCGGACCAGGCGCACGGCCCCGGCTCCCGGCACTCGACACCCGCGCCCGGATCGGACTCCTCGCGTACGGGGCGATGGCCGCCGTAGGGATGGCACTGATCGCGGTAGCCGTCGTATGGGCCACCTATCTCGTCGTCGACCCGCGGATGCGCTGGGCGGCCCCCGAGAACGTGCCGGACATCCGCGGTACGCGCGGCCGGATCGCGGCCTGGCTGCCCTTCCCCGAGGCCTACCGCGACGGCATGCGCATCCAGTTCGGCTTCGAGTACGACATCTGGCAGGGCTTCCTGTTCGGGCGGCTCTACGAAGGCTCCCTCTGGTACTACCTGCCGGCCGCGCTCCTGGTGAAGACTCCCCTCGGCGCGCTCGCCCTGTGGACCGCGGGCTCGGTCGCCCTGCTCGCCGTACGAGGACTGCGCCCGGCCGTCCCGTACGTGCTCGTCCCCGCCGCCGTGCTCCTGGCCATCTCCCTGCACGGCGCCCGGGACCTCGGTGTGCGCTACGCCTTGTTCATGCCGATGCTGCTGGCGGTCGCCGCCGCCGGAGTGACGCTCTCGCGGTGGCGACCGGCCCACTGGGCGACGGCGGCACTGGTCTGCTTCGTGGCGGTCAGCTCGCTGCGCACCTACCCGTACTACCTGCCGTACTCCAACGAGGCGTTCGGCGGACCGTCCAGGACGCATCAGCGGCTGCACGACTCGAACGTCGACTGGGGCCAGGATCTGGGCCGCCTCGCGGACCACCTCGACCGGCGCCGTCCCGGTGAGCGGGTCTGGCTGGTCTACAAAGGCGCGGGCGTGCCCTCGTACTACGGCATCAACGCGTCCGATCCGCTCAAGGCACCCCTCGGCGAGGTGCACGGACTGCTGGTGGTCTCCGACTCCGCGATGGCGAAGGCGGACGGGCGGCTGGCCGCGCTGCTCGACACCAGTACGCCGATCGACGACGTCGGGCACTCGATCACGGTGTTCCGGCGCCGCTGACACCGGCCGCCACGGACTGTCACCCGGCTGACCGCCACGGGAGGTCTGTTCAGTCACAACTGCCGCTCGCGCCCGGCGGGTTCGGCCGCGCCGAGGGTACGGTCGCGTCATGACGACGCGCCGTACGGGTCCCGCGAGGAGACGCGGCGCGGCCAGGGCGATCGTGACGGCCCTCCTGTGCGTACTGGCGGCGCTCCCCGCGAGGAGCGGGGCCGCACCGGAGGCCGCCGCCTCCGTACCGGACACCGCCCGGGACCTGTACGTCGGCACGTTCAACATCTACGGGAACGTCGGCCACCGGGGCGACGCCGGCGACTGGATCAGGGACGAGGCCGACGCCATCCGGGATGTCACCCTCGGTGACGTCGACCGGTGGCTGTTCATCGGCCTTCAGGAAGTCTGCAAGACCCAAGGGGAGCGCTTCGCCCGGGAGTTGGGCCTGCGCAGCGCCTTCGTCGACACCGGCACGCACTGCGCCGACGGCCAGCCGTACGGGAACACCATCCTGTTCCACTCGGCCGCCACGATCCTGCCACCGGCCCTGCTGCCCAACCCGGACGGCAGAAGCGGCGAGCGGGGCATCATCTGTGCGGTCGTCCGTCCCGCGGGCCTGCCGGACCTCGCGGGACCCCCGGTCACGGCGTGCAGCACGCACCTGACCGTCGGCGGCGGCAAGGACGGGGAACGGCGGGCGCAGACCGAGTTCATCCACGACGAATGGAAACCGGACGGCATCCACCGGCTCGGCGCCGCGGGCCCGGTAGTCCTGGCCGGCGACCTGAACGCACCGCCCGACGCGCCGGAACTCGACGTCCTGTACAGCGGCAACGGCAAGGAGGCGAGCGGCCTGCGGGAGCCCGGACCGTCGTACCTCCGGCCGACCTACGACGACGGCCGCAAGATCGACTACCTGTTCACCTGGGGCCAGGGCGCGTCAGGACGCTGGCACTGCACCGGCACGCGCCGGACCGTCAACTCGGACCACAGCTTCTACTACAGCGTGCTGTCGACGGGGACCGGATGAGGCGGCGGCCCCGGCGCGGGTGGGCGGGCGGCCTCCGGCCGGTGGACGCCCCGCGGCCGGTACCCCAGCCGGTCCGCCACGCCCACCAGATCGGCCAGCAGCCAGACGATGGCCAGCCACATCTCGGTGCCCTGGAGGCCGGGCTCCCGGCCGGGCCCCGCACCGCCCTCGCCCGGCGGGCCGAAGCCGAAACCGGCACCGTCCCGCCACTGCTCCAGCGCGTGCGCCAGCTGTTCACCGGCCCACGCCCGCGCCTCGGCGGCCCGGTGTCCGCTCTGCCGGCCGGCGAGCCACAGCGGGTGGGCCACGTCCAGCACGTTGCACGCGTTCTGGCGGCCCGCGGCGAACCAGCGCGGATCCCCGCCGTGGTCGAGCACGGTGTCCACCACCCGCTCCGGGTACGGCAGTTGCATCCCGAACTGGGCGAACGAGCCGCGCGTGAGCCGGTAGTAGCCGTTGACGAGCTGCAGTCGGCCCTCTGCCGGTGACGCGTTCCGGCCCCACATCCCGGTCCACGGATCCACCCGGGTGCCCAGCCAGCCGAACAGCGCCTCCAGAGCGCCCGGTTCGCCCGCTCCGGCGCCCAGTCCGAGGTTGTGGTGCGCGCCGGTCGCACAGCAATCCACCCAGGCACCTGCCGACCACGCCCGTGTCCGCCACGGCAGCGACTCCAGGCGGGCGACCAGTGCGCCCGCCGTCATACGCGCCACGGGGCCGACCGGGTGGGCGAAGCGGGAGCCCAGCAGCTCCAGCGCGTAGCCCACGGACAGCACGTGGTACTCGGCGGCGCCGTCGTCGATCCAGCCGTCCGCCGCACGGGCGGGCAGCACGCCGGGGCCACCGTCGTCGGCGAGTTCGGGCACCATTCCCTCGGCCGGGTCCTGCAGCGCGCGCAGCCGTTCGGCGTGCCCGGCGGCGGACAGCTGCGGCGGAGGCGTGCCGAGGAGCAGATCGGCGATCTCCACGGCGTCGCAGTGGGCGCGGACGGTCAGCGGCGCGCCGGGCCGGTCGCGATACCGGCCCGCGCCGGCGTCCCAGGCGCGCGCGAGGAGGCCTGCGGCCTGGGAACGGGCCCGGTCGGCGAACCGGGCGGCCTGGTCCCCGAGGCCGCCACCGCCCTCTGCCGTCCCGTGCCGGGCGGGGCCGGACTCGCGCCGGTCACGCAGCCTGCGGGCCGGATTGCCGGCGGCGACGGACCACGGCGGCAGATCCCTGGTCACCACCGCTCCCGCGCCCACCACGCAGTGGTCGCCGATGGTCACGCCGTCCAGGACGACGACGTTCGACCCGATCCACACGTCGTCGCCGACGGTGATGCCCTTGCTGGTCAGGGGCTGCCGGTGCACGGGGCGGTCGGGTGCGAACCTGTGGTTGAAGCCGAGCAGCGAACTGTGGGCGCCGATCCGCACCCCGTCCCCCAGGACGATCCGGCCCCGCACGGTGGCGTACGGATTGACCGTGCAGTCGGTGCCGCTGGTGACCTCGCCGGTGACGTAGGCGTGCCCGGCGATGTACGAGTTCCCGCCGAGCCGCAGCGCTTCGGTGAAGACGCCGGCGGCGGGGGAGACGAAACAGCGCGGGCCGATGCTCGCGCCGCCGTCCGTCAGCCGCTTCTGGTGGGCGGCCTGGGCGTCCCTTTGCGCGGGGGAGGCGCGCGGGCCGAAGTCCCAGGGGCAGTGGTCGAAGTAGGAGTCGTCGAGGGCGCTTTCCGAATCCATCACGCCCGATCATAGAGAGCGCTTACTGCCCCGGCAATGTCTTTGGATGCCGGGGAGGGGGCCGAACGGATGCATCGGACGCGGCGTCCGGGTGCTCGGACCGTAGCGTGAGCATGGCAAGCGGGAATCCGGTGACACGGAACCCACGCGAATCCGACACGAACCCCTGGTGGCGCGATGTGCTTCAGTGCGACGGCCGACCTCGTGGCGGGCTGCGGCATCGCCGCCGTGGGAGTGGCCTGCGTGGCGCGCACCCGCAGGGCGGCCGACCTGCCGATGGCCGCGCTGCCCCTGATCCTGGGTGGCCATCAGATCGTGGAGTCCCTGGTCTGGCGCTCCGGCGGCGGTTCGGGCCCCGCCACCGTGGCGTGGGCGGCGATCGCCCTGCCGCTGCTGGCGGTATGGGTGCCGGTTGCCGTGCTGTGCGTGGCGCCGCCGAGCGCGCGGCGGCGGCTGACGATCCCGCTCGTCGCGGGACTCGTCACCGCGGCGATCCTCTCCTACCGTCTCGCCACGCACGGGGTGACGGCCGAGATCCGCGGCCACACCGTCGGCTACGCCGTCTCCCTGCCCGCCTCGGAACTGCTGGTCGCGGGCTACCTGCTGGCCACGATCGGCTCACTGCTCCTCTCCGGCGACCGGCACCTGCGGGTGCTCGGCATCCTGGTGACCGTGGGGGCGGCGACCTGCTGGGCGCTGTGGAAGGCGGAGTTCATCTCGACGTGGTGCGCGTTCGCGGCGGTGTGCTCGCTGGTGCTGTACGGGTGGGTGCGGGGGCGGTCCGTGACACCTGTGGTGACCGGGGTGTCCGTGGACCGATGACGCCGGGTGCGGCCCCGGTGGGGGCGGGCCGCGCAGTTCCCCGCGCCCCTGACGGGGCCTGGACCGTTGCATCATTCCGCGGGCCGGTGGGGGTTGCCCGCGCCGTTCCCCGCGCCCCTTCAGGGCGGAAAGCAGGGGCGCAGCCCCGCTTTTTGGGGGCGCGGGGAACTGCGCGGCCCGCCCCCACCGGGGCCGCACCCGGCGTCATCGGTCCACGGACACCCCGGTCACCACAGGTGTCACGGACCGC
>NZ_JBHWZP010000201.1:0-16943 GCF_042728395.1 Streptomyces sp. NPDC060205 | reverse complement strand
GGCCCCGCTGCCGTGCGCGGCGTGCCTGTGCGCGGTGTGCTGTGCGCGGTACGCCTTGTCGTGGTCCGACGGTCACGCGGTCCGACGGTCAGGCCGCGGTGGGGACCTCTTCGCGCTCGAAGGAGTCGATCGTGCGCGTGAAGTCGCGGGTGGAGAGCAGCAGCTTGTAGATGATGGCGAGCTCGAAGACGAGGAGCAGGGCACCGGAGACGATGGTCGCCTTGATGACCGAGTCGAACAGCGGACCCAGGATGAAGACGCCCATCTGGAACTCGATACCGCTCACCAGGTGCGTACGGATGCGGTGGCGCAGGAAGAAGGAACGCGCGCGGAGATAGACCGGGAAGCGGTGCCTGAACTCCTGGTGCAGGTCGATCACCCGGGCCGGAGCCTTGGCCGGCGCCTCGGACTCGGCTCCGGCCTCGTCCTCGACCGCCTCAGCCGAAGCCGAGATCGAAACCGGAGCCGCAGCCGCTGCCGCGGTCGTCGCCGTGTGCTCGCGCTCCGCGAAGGCGGCGACTTCGGGGCTCTCAGCGATCTCCGCGACCTCCGCGGCCTCCGCGACGCCCCCCGGCGTCACGGTGGCCGTGGCCGCCTGGCGGATGTCCTGCTCGATGTCCGCCTCGGGGTTGTTGCGCAGCAGGTCCTCCATGAAGGCGAGCTCCGCGGAGTTCTCCGCGCGGCGGGCCGCCCGCACCCTGGCCTTGATCTGCTTGCGCATGGTGTGGCGGATCTTGAAGATCTCCAGGCCGTTGATGTAGCGCAGCGTGTCGAGGAAGACGACCGCGGCGGCCAGCCAGATGTAGATCGTCTCGCCGGTGCGGTCGTACTGCCCCGCCATCAGCGCGACGCCGCACACCGCCACCCGGATGCGGTCGAAGACGAAGTCCAGCCAGGCGCCGAAAACCGAGCCCTGCCCGGTGAGGCGGGCCACCTTCCCGTCCATGCAGTCGAGGATGAAGCTCAGGTGGTAGACGAACGCGCCGGCGATCAGCCACCGCCAGTCACCGAACGCGAAGAACGCCGCCGAGACCAGACCGAGCAGGAACGCGCCCCAGGTGATCTGGTTCGGGGTGATCCGCGTGTACTTCGCGGTCAACCGCACCAGCGGGGTGGCGACCGGGTCGACGAGCAGCACGGTCCACCAGGCGTCCCGCTTCTTCTCGGTGATGCGGCGCACCTCTGCGAGGGGCGGTATGTCACGGCGCATAGGTCAACTTCCCAAAGTTCGTATCGAGTTCACCTCACGCTAAGAAGGTGTTCGATCAAAGAACAAGAAGTAGCCCGTGCAACCTTCTGCGGGGGTCAGGGGTCGAACTCAGCAACCGGATCCATGACCCGACAGCAAGAGCCCTGCGTTACCCGAGCGTTATCTAATGACCTTCCCGTTATCCAAAGTGCGCCATGGCTTCACCAATTCCATGGAACCGTGACCCGGGGGAATTCCGGGTTCGCTGAGGGTCACCTGAGCAGGCGTTCTACGTCCTGTCAGGCTTCGTCGTGCCCTTTGGGAATTTCCGCTTCGATCAAATCCGCGGCGCGCGAAGTTCCTCCTTCGGCCGCCATCTCGGCCTGGATCACCTTGAGTTTCCGTGCCACTTCCGGATCGTCGGCGATCGCCAGTACGGCTTCGCGCAGCGTGTCGGCGGTGACCTCTTCCATGGGCAGATGGCGGGCCACTCCGAGCGCCTGCAGCACGTCCGCGTTGCCGAACTGGTCGACGGCCTGCGGTACGCAGACCATGGGCGTGGCGGTCGCCATCCCCTCCTGGCTGCCACCCGCTCCGGCGTGCGTGACGAAGACGTCGGCCTGCTTGAGGATCGCGAGCTGCGGGACCCAGTCGCGGACCTCCACGTTCGCCGGGATCTCGCCGAGTTCGGCCGGGTCGACGTGCTTGCCGATCTGGAGCACCAGGTGCCAGCCCGGCAGGGCGCCGAACGCCTTCGCGCACGCGCGGTAGAAGGCGGGCTGCTTGGTGAAGGCGGACCCCAGGGACACGAGGGCGACGCGCTCGGCGCCGTCGGGCCGCCGCCACTCGCCCTGGGCGGCGCGGTCGCCCTGGCAGGCGCCGACGAAGGTGTACACGGACTCGTCGACCCGGTCGGCGTTCGGCTGGAGCACCTTCGGGATGAGAACGAGGGAACGGGCGGGCCGACCGCTGAAGGAATCGGGGTCCAGACCGACCCCGTTCTCGTCCAGCCAGGCCTGGAAGCGGGCGTAGTAGGCCTGCCCCCGCTCGGTCTTCCTCGGCTCCGCCCACATGGGCTCGGCGACCTCCTCCTCGTACCCCTCCCAGGCGACGAGGTTCGGTGAGAGAGAGACGGCGGGGACGCCCCAGCGGTGGGCGAGGACGCGGGCCGGGTACGAGGTGATGTCGTGGATCACGAGGTCCGGCTCGTCGCCCTCGTACGCCTCGATGAGCTGCGGAAGCGCCTGGATCGCGTCCGCGAGGAAGGGTTCCACGTTGTCCAGGAGCGTGCTTCCCCAGGCGCTGGGGTCGTCGTCGGGCGACGGCAGGGTCGAGGTCCAGAGCTTCGGCTCGGCGCCGGCCTCCGCGACCTTCTCGGCGAAGACGGGCGGAATCGCGTACGTCACCCGATGCCCCCGGGCGACAAGCTCCCGGATCACTTCAAGACTCGGATTCACATGCCCGTGAGCGGCGACGGAGAACATGGCGATGTGGGCGGGGGCGGTACGGGGGATATTCATACCCCGACCCTAAACAAGACGAGACGTCTCGTGCAATCTAATTACCCGCCGACCCTTCGGGGGCACGCGCACCAGGAAGCCGGGCCGCCGGCTTTCAAGGGGCGCGGGGAACTGCGCGACAAGCCCCCACCGGACCCGCACCCGACGAACCCGCCGCACCACCCGCTTTTCAGGGGCGCGGGGAACTGCGCGACCAGCCACGACGGACCCGCACCCGACACCCCACCGACCCGACCCCACCCCACCCCCGACCCAACCGCCCGTCACCTCTGATATCGCGCCAGAACCCGGTTCCCGTCCCCCACCAGCCGCCGCCGCAACTCCCCCATCCCGATGGCCCCGCTGTAGTACGACTGATAAGCAGGCGTAGCCACCTTGTCCTTCCACTCCGGATACCCCCGCACGGACTGCGCGGGAGCGGACCGCAGCTGCCCGGCGACCGCCGCCCCCACGGCCCACCCGTCCTTCTCACCCCGCAGCGCCGGATCCCGCAACGCCTCCGTCCCCGTCGGCAGCATCCAGTCCCCGAGCGCGAGCCGCACCATGTTCCGCGGCCGGAGCAGGAAGTCGATGAAGGCCGCGGCCTCCTTCTTGTGCGGGCTGTCCTCGGCGACGGACAGCGTCTGCGGACTGACCCCCTGGGTGAGCCCGTCGGCACCGGCGGGCGCGGGCAGCACCTGCCAGTCGAACCCCTTCGGCGCCTGCTGCACGATCTGCTGCCGGTAGGAGAACCCGAGCGGAACCATCGCGTACTTGCCGCCGAAGAACCCGGGCAGGGTGTCGGAACCGCCACTGCCGAGCGTCGAACCGGACGCGCTTTCGTCGACGTTGACCTGGTCGTGAATGGTCCGCGGCACGACCTCGTCGCCCTCCTCGAACCGGATCCTCACCTTGCCGTCGGCCCCGCGGTGGAAGAGCTGCCCGCCGGTCGACAACGACAGGTTGAGGGTCGCCGAGACAGGCTCCTTGAGCGGCCAGGCCACCCCGTACTTCCCCTCCCCGGTGCTCAGCCGGTCGGTGATCCTCCTGAACTCGTCCCAGCTCCAGGGTTTCTCGGGCGTCGGGATCCGTACCCCCGACTCCTTGAGCCACGTGGCGTTGGCGATCAGGACGCGCGGCTCCTGGAGGAACGGCACACCGTAGATCCCGTCCCCGAACGTCGTCGTCTCCCAGCTCCGTGAGGGGATGTCGGAAGTGAGCCGCTCGGACAGCAGCCCGCGCAGGTCCGCGAGATACCCGCCGTACGCGAAGTCCGCGAGGTCGTCCGAGGCGTCGTGGATGATGTCCGGCGCCTCGCCGCCCTCGAAGGACGTGAGCAGCTGGTCGTGGACGCTGTCCCAGGAGCCCTGTACGTACTCGACCTCGACGTCCGGATGCGCGGCGTTCCACTCCCGCACCAGTTCCTTGTTGGCGTCGACGGACTCCTTCTGCCAGGCCAGCGACTGGAAGCGCAGGGTGATCCGCCCGTCCTCGGAGCCGCCCCCGTCGCCGGAACAGCCGGAGCCCGCGACGAGCACCAGCCCCGCTGCGAGCGCGGCGATCCACCTCGTACGCGATCCCGTACGCCGTCCGGTGCGCATCAGCTCTTCACCGCCCCGGCCAGCATGCCGCCCGTGATCCGTTTCTGGATGAGCGCGAAGACGACCAGCGACGGGATGGTCGCCAGGAACGCGGCGGCGGCGAGCGGGCCGAGGTCCGCCACGCCCTCCGCGCCGAGGAAGTGGGTGAGGACGACGGGCAAGGTCTGTTTCTCCGGGGTCTTGAGCAGCACCAGGGCGAAGAAGAACTCGTTCCACGCGGTGATGAACGCGAACAGGGCCGTGGCCACGATGCCCGGCGCGAGGAGCGGCGCGGTGATCGAGACCAGGGTGCGCACCTTGCCCGCGCCGTCCACCGCGGCGGCCTCCTCCATCTCGGCCGGCACCGCCCGTACGTACCCCACGAGCATCCAGAGCGCGAACGGCAGGGCCCACACCACGTAGACCATGACAAGACCGGCCACCGAGTTGATCAGGTGCAGGTTCTTCAGGACGAGGAACAGCGGAATGATCACCAGGACGAACGGGAAGGCCTGGCTGACGACCACCCAGCCGGTGGCCGCTTTCGCCAGCCGGGTGCGGTGCCGGGCCATGACGTACGCCATCGGGGTGGCGATCAGTACGGCGATCACGGCCGCGCCGAGCGCCGCGACCAGGGAGTTCAAGGCGGCCCGCAGCAGCGGCTGTTCGTCGAAGGCCTGCCGGAAGTTGTCGAGCGTCGGATCCTGGGGCAGCCAGGTCGGATGCAGACTGGCCAGCTCACGCGCCGGCTTGAAAGCCGTGGAGACCAGCCACAGGAACGGGAAGGCGAGGAAGACCAGATACGCGAGGAGCGCCGCGTACTGGCCGGCGCGGGCCCTTCTGCTCGTCCTCACGCGTCCTCGCCTCCCCGCAGCCGGCCGACCAGGTGGATGGCGAGGATCACCGAGATCACCGCGACCATCACGCATCCCATCGCCGCCGCGTAGCCGAACTGGCCGTAACGGAAGGCCTCTTCGTAGGCGAACAGCATCGGCAGCCGGGTACGGCCGCCGGGACCGCCCTGGGTCAGCACGTAGACCAGGGCGAACGAGTTGAAGTTCCAGATGAAGTTGAGCGCCGTGATGGCGAGCGCGACCGGTTTCAGCGCGGGCCAGGTGACCGTGCGAAACCGCCGCCAGGCGCCCGCGCCGTCCATGGCCGCCGCCTCGTGGAGTTCGCGCGGGGTGTTCTGCAGTCCGGCGAGCAGGGCGACCGTCGTCTGGGGCATGCCGGCCCAGATCCCGACGACGATCACCGCGGGCAGCGCGGTCGCGAGGTTCGACAGCCAGTCCCGGCCGTCGCCCAGGCCCAGATCGCGGAGCGTCTCGTTGAGGATGCCCGCGTCCGGGTTGTAGACGAGCCGCCACATGATGCCGACCACGACCTCGGGCATCGCCCACGGGATGATCGCGAGCGCCCGCGCCAGCCAGCGCAGCCGCAGCTCCTCGTTGAGCAGCAGGGCGAGCCCCAGCGCGAGGACGAACTGCGGGACGGTCACACCGACCGCCCACACCAGGCCGATCCGGAACGACTCCCAGAACAGGGTGTCGTGCAGCAGATCCTGGAAGTTGAGGGCGCCGATCCACTGCGTGGGCTCGGTCCGGCCCGACTGCGCGTCGGTGAACGCCAGCGCGATGCCGTACAGGAGCGGGCCGACGCTGAGCACCAGGATCGGGATCAGCGCGGGCAGCACCAGGAACCAGGCGCCGTGGTCGACGGGGCGGCCCGGCCCGCCGGCCCGCGGTGAGGGCTTCGCTGACCGCTTCCTCGCGGTCGCCAATGTCACGGAATCGGCTCCTCTGAACGGTTCGTGCGGATCTGGCCGTCCCGGTGGCCCCCGTCATCGTCGTGATCCGGCGACACGGCGTCAAGACAGCACGCGCGCCCGGCCCGCGGCCCCCACCAGTGCGGATGGGGCACCGGGCGGCGTACGGCGTGCTGTCGTGTCCACGGCCCGGGGCAGAATGGCGGGCGACCACGTGAACGGGAACCGAGCGGGAACTGCGGGAGCCGAGGGTCGGGCCGGGGGCTCGGCCGAAGGCTTCACGGAAGGCGAGTGATGGACGAGGCACAGGCGCGGCACGTACTCGCCGAGGCGCGTATCGGCCCGGCCGGGCCCGGGCGCGACGGCCGGGACGCGGTGCTGCTCGCGCTGGGCGAGAACGCCGTCTTCGCCCTCGGCGACCTGGTGGTCAAGGTGGGCCGCGACACCGAACTCCTCGACCGGGCGCGGCGGGAGCTGGCCGTCGCGCTCTGGCTCGCCGAGGCGGGCGTCCCGGCGGTGCGGCCCGCCGAGCCCGAGGCGCGGTTCGTCGACGGTCACCCGGTGACGCTGTGGCACCGGCTGTCCGACCCCGTCCGCCCGGCCGAACCGCGGGATCTGGCCGCCCTGCTGCGGGTGGTGCACGGGCTGCCCGCTCCCGCGTTCGCGCTGCCGCGCCGTGAGCTGCTGGGCGGGGTGGAACGGTGGCTGCGGCTCGCGGGGGACGTGATCGATCCGGCGGACGCGGCGTTCCTGCGGGAGCGGCGGGACGGGTTCGCGACGGCCGCGGCGGCGCTCACGCCGTCGTTGCCGCCGGGGCCGATCCACGGGGACGCGCTGCCCCGCAACGTGCATGTCGGGCCCGACGGGCCTGTGCTGGTCGACCTGGAGACGTTCTCCGCGGACCTGCGGGAGCACGACCTGGTCGTCCTGGCGCTGTCCCGCGACCGGTACGGGCTGTCCGCCGAGGCGTACGAGTCGTTCACGGCGACGTACGGGTGGGATGTACGGGAGTGGGAGGGGTGTGCCGTGTTGCGCGGGGCGCGGGAGACCGCGAGCTGTGCGTGGGTCGCGCAGCATGCGCCGAGCAATCCTCGGGCGCTCGCGGAGTTCGAGCGGCGGGTGGCTTCCCTGCGGGACGGCGACGAAACGGTCCGCTGGTACCCCTTCTAGGCGCTCCGCGGCCTGCCCCGTATGTCACCTGCGGGTGCGTCGTGGCTGGTCGCGCAGTTCCCCGCGCCCCCAAGACCACACCTGCGGGTTCGGTGGGGGTTGGCCGCGCAGTTCCCCGCGCCCCTCAAAAGCGGGGCTGAGCCCCGGCTTTTGCCCCGTTAGGGGCGCGGGGAACTGCGCAGTCTTTTGTCTTGAGGGGCGGGGCCCTCAGCCCTGGGTGCGGATCGTGTCGGCCGCCCGGTGCAGCTCCGTGAGAACCGTGCGTACCGCCTTGCGGGCCGTGCGTTCGGGGCGGTGGAGCGCGTCGATCTGGCGGCGGGCCCGGACGCCGGTGAGGGGCCTGAGGACCAGGGCCGGATGCGGGCGCATCGTCCAGCGGGGCATCAGCGCGAGGCCCCCGCCCGCGGCGACCGCCTCGGCGACCACCGCGAACTCGTTGATGCGGTGGACCAGCCGCAGCCGGCGCCCCGCGGCCGTCGCGATCGCGTCGATGGTGGCCACCACCGGGAAGCCGTCGTGCGCGGTGATCCAGGGCTCGTCGGCCACGTCGAGCGGGGTGAGCCGCCGCTTGACCGCCAGCGGATGGCCGGCGGGCATGGCCACGTCGAGCGGTTCGCGCAGCAGGGTCGTGGCGGTGACCGTGCCCGGCCAGCCCGGCGTGTGTTCGAGGCGGTGGGCGAGCACCAGGTCGTACTCCCGGGTCAGCGGCGGGAAGTCGTCCTGCGTCACGTCCGCGTCGGCGAGGGAGAGGCGGGGTCCGCCGGGTGCGGCCAGCCCCCGCAGCAGCAGCGGGAAGAACGCCGAGGCCCCGCTGTGGAAGGCCGCCACCGACACCTCGCCGTCCGGCCGGCCGACGAACTCCTCGACGGTGTGCCGGGCACGCTCCAGCGCCGTCTCCACCTCGATCGCCGCACCGGCCAGGGCCTGCCCGGCGTCCGTGAGGGCCAGCCGCCGCCCCTGGCGCTCGGTGAGCGGTACGGGAATCGCACGCTGCAGCAGCCGCAGTTGCTGCGAGATCGCCGAGGGCGTCACCAGCAGCGCCTCGGCGACCGCCGTGACACTGCCCAGTTCGCCCAGCTCGCGCAGAATCCTCAGCTGTCGTTCGTCCATGGCCCCAGCCCTCCTCGGCTCTCGCCGCCCTTTTCCGGCCCTCCCTCCGATGTAGTGATGCTAAAGGATCGTTTTAGAAGTTGGCTCTGGGCTTCAGTGTCCTGGCAGGGCAGGGTGAGCGCGTGCCCGATGCCCGCCGTACCGATGCGGTACTCCTCCTTGTCGCGCTCGTCTGGGGCTCCAGCTATCTGGCCGCCCAGACCGCGACCGCCGTACTGCCCGTCCTGGTGGTGCTGTTCGCGCGGTACGCCCTGTCCGCCCTCGCCTGTCTGGGCCTGGTCGCCGCCGACCGGAAGTCGGGCCCGTGGACCCGCGACGAGATCCGGCTCGGGCTGCCCCTGGGCGTCACCCAGGCGGCCGTCCTGGTGGTGGAGACGTACGGCGTCGCGCACACCAGTGCCGCCAACGCGGGACTCATCATCAGCCTGACCATCGTGATCACCCCTCTCCTGGACCGCACCGGCCGCAGCGGCGGTCTCCCGCCGGCCTTCTACGCCGCCGCAGGCGTCTGTCTGCTGGCCGTCGGCCTCCTCATGTCGGGCAACGGTTTCCACGCGCCCCGGCTCGGCGACCTGCTGATGCTCGCCGCCGCCGTGATTCGCGCCGGCCATGTCGCGCTCGTCGGCCGGCTCGCCGTGGGCCGGGCCGTCCGACCGCTGCGGCTGACCACCGTGCAGACCCTCGTCGGCACCGTGCTGTTCCTGATCCCCGCGTCCGGCGACCTGCCCGCCCTCGTGCACGTCGGCGCGGTGGGCTGGGCCCAGCTGCTCTATCTCGCCCTGTTCTGCAGTGTGTTCGCCTTCCTCGCCCAGACCTGGGCCGTCCAGCGCACCTCGGCCAGCCGGGCCAGTCTCCTTCTCGGTACCGAGCCGATCTGGGCCGCGGCGGTGGGAATCGCCCTGGCCGGCGACCACTTCACCCCCCTCACGGGCATGGGCGCGACCCTCCTGGTCGCCGGAACCTACTGGGGCCAGGCGATAGAACGCGCCCACCGGGCCCGCCCGGCGAAGGCCGCGGCACCATGGGCCCGGTCAGGGGCGCGGGGAACTGCGCGCCCGGCCACAGCGGACCCGCACGTCACGACCATCCCCGCCCCGTCAGCGATCGCAGAGGACCCCGCATGTCCGAGCACGGCCACCACGACACCTACGACCGTCTGATCACCCTGCTGGACAGCTCCTCCGTCGACTACCAGCTCATCGACCACGAGCCGGAAGGCAACACCGAGGCGGTCAGCGCCCTGCGCGGCAACCCGGAGTCCGCGGCGGCGAAGTGCATCGTCCTGCGGGTCAAGGTCGACCGGAAGACCACCCGCAACGTCCTCGCCGTCGTCCCCGGTGACCGCCGCGTGGACCTGGACGCGGTCAAGGCGCTCTACTCGGCCCGCTACGCCGGTTTCAGCGACGCGGCCACCGCGGAACGGCTCGCCCGCTCCGTGCCCGGTACCGTCCTGCCGTTCAGCTTCGACGCGGACCTCGAAGTCGTCGCCGACCCGGACGTCGTATCCCAGCCGCGTCTCTACTTCAACGCGGCCCGCCTGGACCGCTCCCTCGTCGTCTCCGGCGCCGACTACGAGCGGCTCGCCGCACCGCGCGTCGAACGCATCGCCGGCCCCGCCGCCGGCTGACCCCGGCTCAGACGTGTAGGTCCGTCAGGTCGCGGACGGGCCAGACACCGTCCACCACGGCCTCCGCGTCCCCCTTGCGGCGCAGGAAGCTCTGGAAGTCCGCCGCCCACTGCGCATACCACTCGATCTGGCGGCGGTGCAGCTCCGCCGGGCCGAGCGTGGCCACCTTCGGGTGGCGGACGGCTATCGCGGTGGCCAGCCGGGCCGCGGCCAGGGCGTCCGCCGTGGCGTCGTGGGCGGATTCCAGCGAGACGCCGTACTCCGCGCAGACCGCTTCGAGGTTCCGCTTGCCGCGGCGGTAACGGTCCACCGAGCGGTCGATCGTGTAGGGGTCGATGACCGGCCCCGGGTCGGTCCCGCCGAGCCGCTCGCGCAGTGACGGCAGGCCGTATCTGCGCAGTTCGGCGGAGAGCAGGGTCAGGTCGAAGGCCGCGTTGTACGCCACGACCGGGACGCCCGTCTGCCAGTACGAGACGAGCACCGAGGCGATCGCGTCGGCCACCTGGTCGGCCGGCCTGCCCTCGGCCGCCGCCCTTTCGTTGCTGATGCCGTGCACCGCGACCGCGTCCGCGGGGATCTCGACCCCCGGGTCGGCCAGCCACTCACGGCGTCCGGCGGGCTCCCCGCCGCGGACCTCTATCACCGCTCCGGTGACGATGCGCGCCTCGCGCGGATCGGTCCCGGTCGTCTCCAGGTCGAAGCCGATCAGCAGCTCCCCGTGCCAAGCCATGCCGGCCCCCTTCTTCGTGGTGCGTTCCCCCAGTGATCTCCACGATGCCATGGGCCACTGACAATCCGAGGACCGCGTTCCGCTTACCGGCCGCCGCACCACCCGCCACCAGGTCACCGGCCGCCACGTCACCCGCCACCGGGCCAACCGAAGGAACGGGACCGGTCAGGACACAGGCCGCGAATCCGCCCAGGCCACCTCGAACTCCTCGCGATACGTCCCGAAAAGCCCTTCTTCGCCTGCCTCGTCCGGCTTCAGTACCCGGCCGCCGCCCCGCAGGACGAGTACGGGCGCCTCCATCCCGCGGGTGCGGCGCAGATACGACTGCACGACCGCCACACCGTCCGAGCCGTCCCCGTCCACGAGGTAGGCCGTGAAGCGGGGCGTCTCGTCGTAGACCTGGATCTCGAAGGCGCCGGGATCGCGCAGCCGGGCCCGCACCCGGCGCATGTGCAGGATGTTCATCTCCACGGAACGGCTCAACTCGCCGCGCTTTATCCCCAGTTCGCGCTCGCGGCGCTTGACCGCGCTGGACGCGGGGTTCAGGAACAGCAGCCGGGTCCGGCAGCCGGACTCGGCCAGCCGCACGAGCCGCCGCCCCGAGAAGTTCTGCACGAGGAGGTTCAGGCCGATCCCGATCGCGTCGAGACGCCGGGAGCCGCCGAAGAGGTCCTCCGCGGGGAACTGCCGCAGCAGCCGCACCCGGTCCGAGTGCACGGCGACCACGTCGGCGTACCGGTCGCCGACCAGGTTCTCGACGGCGTCGACGGGCAGCCGGCGGGCGGACGGCACGTCGCTGCCCGCGCCGAGGATCTCCAGGAGTTTCGCGGACGCCCGCTCGGCCTGGGCGAGGACGGCCTCGGACAGGGCGCGGTTGCGCGAGACGACGTTACGGGTGACTTCCAGTTCGTCCAGGGCGAGTTCGACGTCCCGGCGCTCGTCGAAGTACGGCTCGAAGCACGGCCAGTGCTGCACCATCAGCTCGCGCAGCTGCGGCAGCGTCAGGAAGCTCAGGACGTTGTCGTCGGCGGGGTCGAGCAGGTAGCCCTTGCGGCGGCTGACCTCGCGTACGGCGACGGCGCGCTGGACCCATTCCTGGCCGGCGGGTCCGGCGGCGGCGACCACCCAGTCGTCGTCGCCGTGCACGGGCTCGTAGATCGGGCGCAGAACGGCGGCCACGACCGCGCGCAGCCGCTGTTCGACGAGGTTCAGCCAGATGTAGGCCCGCCCGGCCCGCTGCGCGCGGGTGCGCACCTCACGCCAGGCGTCGGCGCCCCAGTCCAGCTCCGCGCCGATCTCCATCGGCCGGGCGAGGGACACCGCTCCCGGTGGGGCATCTGCGGAGCTCCCCTCGTGACCGCCGTCACCAGGGGGCAGCTCCAGCCCTCCGGACCCCACCCGCACACCGCCTTCCGCTCCCCCGAGCACTCCCCCAGCCAACGATCAAGGAAGGGTACTCCGGGAGCGGTCGGCGGTGCAGCCGGATGGACAGGTCGTTTCTCAACTACCGCGTTCCACTTGCCCGTTCTGGTCGGCCAGCTCCGGCGGAGTGAGCGGATTCATAGCGGTGACGTCCCGCGGGGCCAGCGAGAAGCCCTGCCAGTGGACCGGCATGGGCTGCTGGTCCTCGTCCCGGGCGACATGGTGGAAGCCGACGTTCACCCAGGCCACGGGGTGGGTGAGGGTCTGTCCGTTGACCCACTTGTCGACGGACTTACCGCCTCCGGTACCGCAGTTGCGGATGTTGTTGCTGGCGAACTGTTCGCACTTCTTGTACTCGGTGAAGTAGATGTCGTGCTTGGTGAAGCTGCGCCCCGGGTACTTGGAGGTGGCGCCCGGGACGAACTCGTACGAACGGGCGTGTTCGTCCTTGTTCTTTCCGGCCGTGCTGACCACGCGCCACCAGCGCATGTTCTTGGCGTCGCCCGCGAGTTCCTTGGTGACCTTGGTGCGGGTGGTCTTGTTGCGCGGGGCCTCGCCGCCCGCGGCCGGCGGGCTGACCACGGAGTCGTACTGCTCGATCTTGTTCTTGGAGCTGCCGTCGAGGCCGAAGTTGAGCCGCCAGAAGACGTTGTGGCTGTGGCTGGTGGCGTACGACTTGGCGCCCTTGCCTATCGGCCAGCCGCGGCCGTCACCGGCGTCGTAGTCGGCGGGCGAGAGGCTGCCGGTGGCGCCGACGTTCATGTTGATCGTGCCGTCGTCCTGGAAGCGCCACTCGGTCATGTACTCGTACCAGCCGACCTGGTTGACCGTGTAGACGAGCAGGTCCTTGCCCTGCTCCTGCCAGACCTTGCCCGCCGTGTCGCCCTGCATGCGGTAGGCGTGGCCGCGCGAACGGGTCGTGGTGCACAGGCCCTTGACGTTCGGGTGCTCCGGGTCCCAGGCGTCCGGGACCTTGACGGTCTTGATGGTGCCGCCCGGGCACTCTCCGGGGGCCATCTCCATCAGGCCCTGTCCGAAGCCGAAGCCGGTGAGGTCGTCGTACTCGACCGAGCCGTCGTCGTAGGGGACGTGGATCTGGGCGAGCTTGGCGCTGGTGAGGACCCGTATCGGCTTGGTCTCGCCCTTGGGCTGGTACGAGACGTTCTCCAGGACGAGCCCGGCCTCGCTCTCGTAGTGCCAGCACATCGTCCAGGTGGTGCCGGTGGAGAGCTTCTGCTCGATCTTGTACGCCGCGCTGCAGTCGGCGGCGGCAGCGGCCGCGGGGGCGGTCCGCGTCTGGGCGACGGCCGGTCCCGCGGCCGTCGTGACGCCGGCGGTCAGGGCGACCGCGGAGAGGCCGACCGCCGTCCGCCTGCGGGCGCGGCTGATTCTGTTCACGCGCATGAAGAAATGACTCCCTTGCACAAGCAGGAAAGTGGGAAAGGTGAAGTGAGATCGACGAAGTCGACTGTCTCGACGGAGGGGGGCCGGTGGACCGGGAAGACTCAGCCGACCTTGGCGACCTTGCGGGCGCTCAGGTCGACCACCAGGTCACGGCTGTCGATCCAGGACCCGTTCTTGACCTTCACGAAGAGCCGCGTGCAGCGGTGCTTGCCGCAGTCCGCGACGGAGGCAGGCGTTCCGGGGACCGCCCGGAAGATCATGCCGTTGAGCATCAGCTGGTCGGGAGTGGTCAGCTTCTTGCCGGTCGCGTCCTTGTAGTCGGCCCTCAGTCCGGCGCCCAGCGGGTCGGCGATCAGCAGGCGCGCGGCCTCGACGGTCTCGTCGCGGCTGAGCGGCGGCTGGACGCCGTGCTGGGTGTCGGTCGACTCGACCTTGCCGGTGTCGAGGTTCACCGTCCTGGTGACGAGCGAGTCGTCCTTGTAGTCGTAGAACGACACCTCGGCGCGGCGCGGCGCGTTCGGGTCGTCCAGTTCGCTCGCCTCGGGCTCGGAGAGGTCGACGGTGATCCGCTGCGGCCCCTGGTCGCCCTCGACGTTCTCGCTGCTGCGCGAGAGCCCGCGGTCCAGGGCGAGCTTCTCGACCCGCTCGGTCTCGTCGTCGGTGAGCGGGTCGCGCCCCTTGCCCCGGTCGCCCTCGGCCGGAGCCTGCTCGACGACACCCGGCTGCACGGCGCCCTGCCCCTGGCCCTGCCCCTGTGCCTGACCCGCCGTCTGCGCGGTCCGCCCCGTCCCCTGGCCACCGGTGTCGTCCGCACCCGCCGAGCCCGGCAGGGTGATGCCGACCATCACGGCGGTCCCGGCGACCGCTATGGCCGCGCCCGCCACCACCTTGCCCAGATGGCGGTGCACTATTGTGCGCACATTTCCCCCTACTCCCCCTGTATCTCTAGGAGTCGATCGAGTCCCACTGGTTCGGCATACCGCGTATGCACTGGTCGACCGGTAAGAGGGAGGTAAGTCCTAGGTGGTTCCATCAGTTTCGGGGACACTCGGGCGGGAGTCGCCCTCTGCGACGTCGCACAACTGGAAGAGTTGCATCCATGCAGGTCTGGCCTGGACAGGCGTACCCACTCGGTGCCACGTACGACGGCGCCGGAACGAATTTCGCGGTCTTCTCGGAGGCCGCGGACCGGATCGAGCTGTGTCTGCTGCACGACGACGGCTCGGAAACGGCGATAGAGCTGCGCGAGACCGACGCGTTCGTCCGGCACGCTTACCTGCCCGGCGTGATGCCGGGACAGCGGTACGGCTTTCGCGTGCACGGTCCGTACGCGCCGGAGCGGGGGCAGCGCTGCAACTCCGCGAAGTTGCTGCTCGACCCCTACGCGAAGGCCATAAGCGGCAGCATCGACTGGGGCGAGGAGGTGTACGGCTATCACTTCGGGTCGCCCGGTAAACGCAACGACCTGGACTCGGCGCCCCACACGATGAGCTCCGTGGTCGTCAACCCCTACTTCGACTGGGGCGACGACCGCCTCCCGCGCACCGAGTACCACCACACGGTGCTCTACGAGGCCCATGTGAAGGGTCTGACGATGCTGCATCCGGGGCTTCCGGACGAGCTGCGCGGCACGTACGCGGCGCTCGCCCACCCGGCCATCATCGAACACCTGACCGAACTGGGGGTCACGGCGCTCGAACTGATGCCCGTTCACCAGTTCGTGAACGACCACCGTCTGGTCGACATGGGCCTCAACAACTACTGGGGCTACAACACGATCGGTTTCTTCGCCCCCCACAACGCGTACGCGTCCTGGGGTGACCGCGGACAGCAGGTCCTGGAGTTCAAGTCGGCCGTCCGCGCACTGCACGAGGCGGGTATCGAGGTCATCCTCGACGTGGTCTACAACCACACCGCCGAGGGCAACCACCTGGGCCCGACCCTGTCCTTCAAGGGCCTCGACAACGCCTCGTACTACCGCCTCACCGACGACCCCACCTACTACATGGACACCACGGGCACGGGGAACTCCCTGCTCATGCGGTCCCCGCACGTGCTCCAGCTGATCATGGACTCGCTGCGGTACTGGGTCACCGAGATGCACGTCGACGGGTTCCGCTTCGACCTCGCGGCGACCCTGGCGCGGCAGTTCCACGAGGTGGACCGGCTGTCGTCGTTCTTCGACCTGGTCCAGCAGGACCCGGTGGTCTCCCAGGTGAAGCTGATCGCCGAGCCCTGGGACGTCGGCGAGGGCGGCTACCAGGTGGGCAACTTCCCGCCCCTGTGGACCGAGTGGAACGGAAAGTACCGCGACACCGTACGGGACATGTGGCGCGGCGAGCCGCAGACGCTCGCCGAGTTCGCGTCCCGGCTGACCGGGTCCTCGGACCTCTACCAGGACGACGGACGGCGTCCGCTGGCCTCCATCAACTTCGTCACCTGCCACGACGGCTTCACGATGCACGACCTGGTGTCGTACAACGAGAAGCACAACGACGCGAACGGCGAGGACAACAACGACGGCGAGAGCCACAACCGCTCGTGGAACTGTGGGGCCGAGGGCGACACCGACGACCCGGACGTCCTGGAACTGCGCGGGCGCCAGATGCGCAACTTCACCGCCACGCTGCTGCTCTCGCAGGGCGTGCCGATGCTCAGCCACGGCGACGAGTTCGCGCGCACGCAGCACGGCAACAACAACGCGTACTGCCAGGACACCGAGCTGTCCTGGGTGCCGTGGCCCGAGGACGGCAGCGAGCTGCTGGAGTTCACGCGCGCGATGGTGCGGCTGCGGCGCGAGCATCCGGTGTTCCGGCGGCGCCGGTTCTTCCACGGGCGGCCGGTCGAGGGCACCCATGACGACCTGTCGGACATCGCCTGGTTCACGCCGGCCGGTGAGGAGATGACGCAGGACGACTGGGACTCCACGCAGGCGCGGGCGCTGTCGGTGTTCCTCAACGGGAACGCGATCTCCGAGCCGGGGCCGCGGGGGGAGCGCATCAGCGACGACTCGTTCCTGATGCTGTTCAACGCCTCGCCGAAGACGCTGGAGTTCGTGGTGCCGGTGAATCATGGGCGGCAGTGGCAGGTGGTCGTGGACACGGGCCGGTCCGCGGGGGTTGCGCCCGGGACCGGGGCGAAGGTGAAGGCGGGCGACCGGTTGTCGCTGGTCGACCGCAGCATGGTGGTCTTGCAGCGACCGGCGTAGCGCTCCGCGGGGTGCGCGCCGTTTCCAGGTGCGGGCCCGGTGGGGGCTGGCCGCGCAGTTCCCCGCGCCCCTGAAAGTCCGGGCCGAGCGCCGCGTTCCCCTGCGGCTACAAGCCAAAAGACTGCGCAGTTCCCCGCGCCCCTGGGGAGGCGGGCTGGGCGTCGCGTTGCCCGTGCGGCTACAAGCCGAAAGATTGCGCCGTTCCCCGCGCCCCCATTCAGGCTGTCTCTTATACACAT